>JALYUI010000389.1 GCA_030853845.1 Bacteroidota bacterium
CATCCGGCCCACGCGCGGACTCGCAGAGTCCACGCTACTGCGCATCTCCGGTGCCCCCTCTTTTTTGGAGAGGAGGTCAGGGGATGAGGTCGGCGCAGAGGGCGACTACAACGCGCGCCGCTGCCTAATTTTGCCTTATGTTCAACCTCACGCCCACCGTTCGCAACCTGCTTATTGCGAATGTGCTGTTTCTCGTGGCGCAGCAGAGTCTGCTGCCGCTGCTCACCCAAATTGGGAGCCTGTACCCGATTGGCTCGCCGTATTTCTTTCCCTGGCAGTTCTTTACCTATATGTTCCTGCACGCCGGCTGGGGGCACCTGATTGGTAATATGTTCGGCCTGATTTCATTCGGGCCGCTGCTGGAGCAGCGCTGGGGAGCCAACCGCTTCCTCTTTTTCTGGCTGATTTGCGGCTTTGGAGCCGGCCTGCTCTACGAAGGCGTGCGCGGCTACGAGCTGCACCAGATGAAGGTAGCGCAGCAGGAATTTCACCAGTCGCCGACCGGCGGCGATTATGTGCATTTCTTCGAAAGCTTCCTGCCCGAGGCCACAGGCTACGAAACCACGGCCACCAACCTGGAGCGCGAGCCCCAGAACCCGGCCTACATCCAGACCGCTACCAACGACGTGGACAGTATTGCGGATGCTATTCTCAACTCGAAAGGGGGCATGCTGGGCGCTTCGGGGGCGTTGTTTGGCCTGCTGTTCGCCTTTGCCTACCTCTTCCCCAACACCGAGCTGATGCTGCTGTTTATCCCGTTTCCCATCAAGGCCAAATACTTTGTGCTGATGTATGGGTTGTATGAGCTGTTTAAGGGCGTGCAACGCACCCCGGGCGACACCGTAGCCCACTTCGCCCACCTCGGCGGGCTGGTCATCGGCTTCTTCGTGGTGAAGTATTGGGAAGGCGGCCGCGAGCGGTTCTACTAGGGCTACAGCCGTTGGAAAAGCCAGCTGAGCTCGACGCTTGTCGTTGAAAAAAACACGCACATGAATCGAAAAACCCTGTTGAACTGGTTGCCGTGGCTGCTTTTCGCCGGCGTGATGCTCACCGGGCTGCGGCCCATCGTGCTCGGTGGCTTGCAGCGCGGCCTGCTGGCCACCGGCCTGTTCAATGCCCCTATTCCGCCCAGGCCAGCAAATGCCGCGCCCGTGATGCTGGCCGGTGGCGCGGCCGCCGCGCCGCCTGCTCCCAGCCTTGCGCTGGTGAACGCGGCCGGGCAGCCGCTGCACCTGGAAGCCCTGCGCGGCAAGGCTGTGTTCGTGAATCTGTGGGCCACCTGGTGCCCGCCCTGCCGGGCCGAGATGCCGGGTATTCAGGCCCTGTACCAGAAAGTAGATACCAGCAAAATAGCCTTCGTGATGATTTCGCTGGATGAGAACCCTGCCAAAGCGCAGAAGCTGATGCGGCAGCAGGGCTACACCTTTCCGGTGTACTTCCCGACCGCGCCGCTGCCCGCGCCGTTCGACTCCAACTCTATCCCCTCGACCGTGGTACTGGGACCAGATGGGACGCTGGCCGTGCGCCACGACGGCATGGCCGACTACGACACGCCCGCGTTCCGCGCCTGGCTCCAAGGGCTGGCGGCGACGGAGTGAGGCGAGGGTAGGCAGTGGTTACAACTGTTGCAAAAAGGAGGGAAGGCCATTGGTGGGTTTAGGCAGTCACGCATAAGAAAACGCACGTTGCAAAGGCGGCCATGCTGAGCTGCCGAAGCATCTCTACCGCTTTGTTGAACAGCTCATGCGAAGCTATAGAGATGTTTCGGCAAGCTCAGCATGACGTTCGAGCGAACCAGCTTTTACCTTGCTGACTATTCGGGTGCAGGCCGGTGGCCGCAAGCCTGCCAGGCCAGCGCCGGCCTCGGCTCATAACTTCTTCATGAAGCCGGCCGTTAGGGCAGGGATGAGTTTATTTTCCTTCGCGGCCATTCTGCTGACCCTGGCGGGCCTGTTTTCCTACCTCAATGCCCGGTTTCTGCACCAGCCGGCGGGTATCATGTTCCTGCTGCTGGGCGTGCTGGCGGCGGTGGGCGTGCTGGCCGGCGGCTACATCGTGCCGGGGTTCACCGATATGGTGCGGCAGGAGCTGCTGCGGTTCGACTTCACCGGCGTGCTGATGGGCTCGGTGCTGAGCTTCCTGCTGTTTGCCGGCTCGCTGCACGTGCGCGTGGAGGCCCTGAAAGCCGTGTGGCGCAGCATTGCGGCCTACTCAACGGTGGGCGTGCTGCTGGCGACCGGGCTGGTGGGCGTGGGCACCTGGGGCCTGCTGAGTCTGGCCGGCCTGCATATAGAGCTGCTGCCCTGCCTGCTGTTTGGCGCGCTCATCGCACCCACCGACCCCATCGCGGTGCTGGGCATTCTGAAAACCACCGACCTGCATCCCAACATCGAAACCAACCTGGCCGGCGAGTCGCTGTTCAACGACGGTTTCGGGGTGGTGGTGTTTGCCACGCTGCTGCAACTGGCGCTGCCGGGCCAGTCGGCCAGCCTGGGCTCGGCGGGGCTGCTGCTGCTGCGCGAGGCCGGCGGCGGCTTGCTGGCCGGGGGCCTGCTGGGCTACACGGCTTACCGGCTGATTCGCACGGTCGACCACTTTCAAACCGAAGTGATTCTGACCCTGGCCCTGGTAACCGGGGGCTACGCGCTGTGCCACGCGCTGGGCGTGTCGGGGCCGCTGGCCATGGTGGTGGCGGGCCTCATCATCGGCAACGTGAGCCGCAGCTCCGACGTGTCGGACCACACCCGCGACTATCTGGAGAAGTTCTGGGAAGCCCTCGACGAGGTGCTCAATGCCATGCTTTTCGTGCTGATGGGGCTGGAGCTGGTCGTTATCGGCCTGCCGGGGTTTTACCTGGGGCTGGGGCTGGCGGCGGCGGTGCTGGCCCTGCTGGTGCGCTACGTGGCGCTGGCCTTGCCCACGCGCCTGCTGGGCCTCTCGCGCCAACTGCCGCCGCGCACGCTGGTCGTGCTCACCTGGGGCGGGCTGCGCGGTGGCATCTCGCTGGCCCTGGCCTTGAGCCTGCCCCACACCCTGCACCCCGAAGTTTTCGTACCCATGACGTTTGCCGTGGTGCTGTTTTCGGCCCTGGTGCAGGGTCTTACGTTAAAAAGGCTGCTAGCCTGGCTGAACGTGCCCACGGCCTGAGCAGCCCAGGCGCGCTAGTTTTTCGTTGCTGGTTGCCGGTTTCTCGTTGCTGGTGTGAGAATTTTACGCCGGTTTTTCAGGATGAAAAACAACCAGCAACAATTTGAAACACTTGGCCCAACAGATTCTTGTGTAGCAGCAGTTATTTTCAATCTGACCCCGTTTTAATGGAACCCACCCTGCATTATTTCTCCAACGCCGTCGGCTCGGTCGATTTTGTGCCCGCCAATGGCTACGTGTACCTGCACTGGTCGGGCGCGCCCATGAGCGGCCCCGAGTTTCGGGCGCTGTACGTGCACGCTCACAACCTGCTGCGCCGCTTCGAGCTGAACGGGATTCTGGCCGACCACCGGGCCATGCCCGCCGCCCCGGCCCCCGCCGACCGCGAATGGCTGCTGCACGAGTGGCTGCCCGCCGCGATGGCAGACACCGCCTTCGCCCGCTACGCCGTGCTGCCCACCCTCGCGCCCGAGCATCGGCTGCACACGCCCGCCGTGGCCAAGCAGCTGCACCGGGTGCTCACCACTAAATTTTTCGAAACCCTCGACGACGCCGCTGCCTGGCTGCGCGCAACCTCCGCCGAATAATCACCGGCCGGATGCTGCGCTACGCGGCCGTTACGCGCTGGTTTTCCTTCTCTAATTGATGTTGTGCCGATGCTACAGGATTTACTAAACGTTGCCCACGCCTACTGGACGCAGTTTTTGTTTGTACTGCCCCGGCTGCTGGTAGCGGCCGTGCTGCTGGCCGGGGTGTGGCTGGCGGCCTCCCGGCTGCGCTCCTGGCTGGCGGGCCGGCTGGCGGCCCACTCCGCCGACCCGCTGCTCACCAACTTCCTGACCCAGGTGGGGCGCTGGCTGCTGGTGCTGGGCGGCCTGCTGCTGGCCCTCCAGATTGTGGGCCTCTCGGGCGTGGTGGGCGGGCTGCTAGGCGGCCTGGGCCTGTCGGCGTTTCTGGTGGGCTTTGCCTTCAAGGATATTGCTGAGAACTTCCTGGCCGGCGTTATCCTGGCCTTCAACCGCCCCTTCAACATCAACGACAGCATTCAGGTGAAGGACCTGATGGGCCGCGCCATTGAGCTGAACCTGCGCACCACCCGCATCAAAACCTACGACGGCAAGGACATTTACGTGCCCAATGCCGTCATTCTGAAGGAGCCCGTCACCAACTTCACCCGCGACGGCTTCATTAGGCAGGATTTCGTGGTCGGCATCGACTACGATGCCGACGTGCCGGGCGTGATGGCTACCATTCTGGCCCAGGTGCGCCAGGAGGCTGACGTACTGAAAACGCCCCCGCACGAGCCCTTCGTAATTATAGAAACGCTGGCTACCAGCACCGTGAACCTGAAAGTGTTTTTCTGGGCCGAATCGGACGAATACCGGCGCGGTGTGCTTGAGCTGCGCTCGCGCATTATGAACGGGGTGAAGGCCGAGCTCATGGCCGCCGACAACGTGTCGCTGCCTTCCGACATCGTGGAGCTCCAGTTTCCCCAAAAGATGCCCGAGCTGCAGGTGCGGGTGGTGGAGGCCGCCCCCGACGAAGCCGCGACGGAGCCGGCTGCTAAGTAGCCAGCCGGGTAATAGTCCGGTTCTCCGCGCCTACCTTGCCGTATGATGTTTGACGTTCTGCGCCGTTTTCTGAGCACCCGTTTCCTGCTCACCGACGACATGGCCGCGCCGGCGGATATCAAAGCCGACGTGGAGGCCGGCATCCCGTTTCGCGGCACCAACCTCTGGGTTCTGATTTTTGCCATTCTCGTGGCCTCGGTGGGGCTGAACGTGAATTCCACGGCCGTCATCATCGGGGCCATGCTCATTTCGCCGCTCATGGGGCCCATCGTGGGCATCGGCTTCGGGGCGGCCACCATGGAGGTCGAGCTGATTCAGCGCGGGGCCAAAAGCCTGCTCACGGCCAGCATGCTGAGCTTGCTGGCTTCGGCGCTCTACTTCCGCCTCACGCCCCTCACCGATGCCGGCTCCGAGCTGCTGGCCCGCACCGTGCCCACCACCTGGGACGTGCTTATTGCCCTGTTTGGCGGCGCGGCCGGGGCCATTGCCCTCACCCGCAAAGACCATAGCAATGCCATTCCCGGCGTCGCCATTGCCACCGCCCTGATGCCGCCACTGTGCACGGCCGGCTACGGGCTGGCCACGGGGCACTGGGCCTTTCTGTTCGGAGCCCTGTATCTGTTTTCGATTAACTGCGTGTTCATCGCGCTGTCCACTTTTCTGGTGTGCCGGGTGCTGCCGCTGCCCCGGCACTCGTTCGACACCGACCGCCGGGCGCGGCGCGTGAAGCTCACTATCTGGTCGGTAGCCCTGCTCACGGCCGCGCCCAGCGTGTACCTGGCCGTGGGCATCGTGCGCGACGGCACCTTCACCCACAATGCCCAGCGCTTCGTGGATGAGCAGCTGAACCTGCCGGGCACCTACGTCGTCACCAGCCGCATTACGCCGCCGCTGCGCAGCATCAACGTGCTGCTGGCCGGCCAGCGCCTCAGCAGTACGCAGCTGCGCGATGCCCGCACCAGGCTCGTGCAGTACCGCCTGGCCGGGGCGGTGCTCACCGTGCGCCAGGGCCTGGCCCGCCTCGACTCGGCCGATACCCAGGCCCTGCGCAACAGCGTGCTCGAAGACGTGCGCAACCACCAGGAACAAACCATAGTGGGGTACCAGTCGCGCCTGGCCCAGCTACAGCAGCTGCTGGGCCGCCCCGACAGCGCCACCACCGGCCTACCGCTGCCCACCGCCCTGCTACGCGAGGTGGCGGTAGAGCATCCCACCGTGCGCCAGCTCAGCCTGAGCCTGCTGGCCCACCCGGCCACCGACTCGCTCCAGGCCGATACGACCGTGCTGATTTCGCTGCGCACCCGCGGCCCGATGCCGGTGTCGGAGCAGCAGCGCCTGGGCACCTGGCTCCGCCTGCGGGCCGGCGGCCGACAGCGCGTGCGCCTGCTGGTCGAGCCCCTGCCGACGGCTCCGGACCCCACGCC
>JALYUI010000458.1 GCA_030853845.1 Bacteroidota bacterium
TTGTCGATAATGACGTTGCGGCCTTTGGGGCCGAGGGTCACTTTCACGGCGTTCGCCAGTTTGTTCACACCGGCCTGCAAGCGGGCGCGGCCTTCGGTGTCGAATTGGATGTTCTTAGCCACGTTGGGAAGAATTATGAGTTATGAATTATGAGTTATGAATTTTCGGCGGGCTTACAGCACGGCGAAAATGTCCGACTCGCGCATGATGAGCAGGTCCTCACCGTCGACGGTGATTTCGGTGCCGGCGTACTTGCCGTAGAGCACCTGGTCGCCCACCTTCACCTGGGGCTGGATGAGCGAGCCGCTGTCAGCAAATTTGCCATCGCCTACGGCCACTACTTCGCCACGCTGGGGCTTCTCCTTGGCCGTATCGGGGATGATGATGCCGGATTTGGTTTTTTCCTCGGCGGCAGCGGCGCGTACAATAACGCGGTCGGCCAGCGGTTTCATGCTAAGTGCCATGTTGGGTGTGTTGGGGTTGAATTAAGGTTGAAAACGTAGTGGCCGGCCCTGCCTCACTTCCCGTGCCAGCCCGCAAAACCTGACAAAATGAGCGATTTTCGGGGCCGGTACTGGCAAATGTGGCGCAGTCGAGCCGGGGCAGTAGTCGTAAAAACGGCCATAAAGGTTGCCTTCCGCGTTAGGTACATGGCTTCCCCAAGCGGCTTCGTAACCCAAGTTGCGGACAAGCCGCAGAGCGGCGACAGGTTTGTAGAAAAACGCGTAAACAGATGGTAAAGCCGCGTTGCGGCGATAGATTTTCCGGCGTTGCTGTCGCCGCTACGCGGCTTAATTCGTTGTTTTGGGCAATAAACCTATCGCCGCTTTGCAGCTTGTCCGCAATTTGCGTTTCGCAGTTGGGCAATGGTCGTATCTCCAACTGCAAGGCGGCGCAAGGCCCGTCGTCAAGCACACAAAAAAGCCGGCGCTTCCACTAGTTGGAAGCGCCGGCTTTGCCTAACTCTGTGCGGGACGGAGGCGAAACTATTTGGCGGGCGTGGGAGCCGGAGCCGGTGCAGTTGGCGTAGTTGCCGGCGCAGGCAAGCCAGTCGGTGCCGGAGCCGGGGCGGGCAGCTTGGTTTCCATGGCGCGCTGCTGGTTGACGCTGCGCACCGGGCCACCACCCGAAGAGGTAAGTATGTGCGAGCCCAGCGACAGCACTACCAGACCAATGGCGAAGCCCCAGGTGAGCTTTTCGAGCAGGTCGCCGGTACGCTTCACGCCCATCATGCTGGCTGCGCCGCCGGCGCTGAACTGACTGGAGATTCCGCCGCCTTTCGGGTTTTGGGCCAGCACTACAAGGGCCAGCAGGAAACACACCAGGAGAATGAGGATGATGAGCGCAGTGTACATGAATGGGTTAAAAAGGAAGCCGCTTATTAAGCAGAAGGGTGCAAAGATTCAATCTGGGCCGCAAAGTACGCCATTTTTTCCGGCTGTTTCACCATGAGCTTTTCATAAATCTCGATAGCGCGGGCAGTTTTGCCCTGGCGCACGAAAATGCGGGCCAGGTTTTCCGATACTAAATCGGGTTCGGCGCGGGTGCTGCGCACGCTCAGGTCGGGTTGATGCGCGGCGGCCGGGGGCAGCATGGCGGCCCGGGTGAGGCGGGGCTGCCGCTTCAGGAAGTTATTGATGAGGTCGATGGTGCTGGGCAGCTCGGGCGCGGCCGGGCGGTGCGTGGCCCAGTGGTCGAGCAGCAGTGGGTCGGGCTCGAAGAAGGTGCCGGTGGGCGGCAGGGGAGTGGCCGCCGGCTGGGCGGCAGCCACCACGGCGGTAGCGGCCTCGGCAGTTTCGGCTTTGGCCGTCAGCAGGTCCAGCAGTTGCATGGCCAGGCCCAGGCGGCTGCTTTCGCCAAAGGCGTAGCCCACGGAGGCATCGCCAGTGAAGGCTGCTGGCGTAAAAACCGGGGCTGCCGGAGCCGGCAGGGCCGGAACCAGTGCCTCTAGGTTACCCAGGCTGCGCGTAACGGCCGAAGCAGCCCACTCATCAACCAGCCCCGGCAGCTCGTAAGTGGTGACAACCACCGCCGGCCCAGGGTCGGCCAGCCCAAATTCGAACCGTGCTTCGCCCGCTTCCACCGGCGGCCGAATGGCCGGGGCCTGCGCCGGCAACTCGGCTTCGGGTATATGAGGAGCTGGTTCGGGAAAAGCTTCGGCGGCCGGGGCAGGAACCCCTTGGGCGGCTGGTGTAGGAATAGCTCCGGCGGCCAGGGCAGCATCGGTAGCTTCCAGCGTGGCGGGGGCTACGGGTAGTTGCTCAACCAGCGCTTCGGGGGCTGGAATTGCCGCTGCCGCTGGTACCTCGGTAGCAGCTGATGATTCTGGCTCAGCCACCGTAACGGAGGCGGCTTCGGCTTCGACTGGCGGACTGGTAATTCCGGCAGTAGCCGAAGCCGCCGCGGCCGCCGGGGCTGCTGCTGCGGGCGTTTTAGTAGCGGTCGTTACTTCTGGGGCAACTATTACTGGGGTGGCAACCGGCAACTCAGTCAGCTCGATTAATTGCGCAACGGCTGCTGGTGCTAACGGAGCGGGCTGAGCTAATTCCGGCGGCGGACCCGGGGCTGGCGAAGGTGCCGCAATGGGGGCCGGAGCCGGCTCTGGCAAAGCAGCTATTTCGACCAGCGGGGCCGGCGGCACTGCCGGAACTGCCATGTCAGGGCTGGAAACCGCTGCCTCAACAACGACAAGGCCACTCGCAAGGGGTGGAGCAACCGGTGGCAATTCTTCAACCGGGGCTGGCAATGCTACCGTCATGGGCAACGAAGCCGCCAATGGTTCCGCCACGGCGGGCACGTACTCATCGGGCCAGTCGACGAGGTCGAGCGGATGCGGAGCCGTCGGGAGGACGGCTGGTTCTGGTACGACGGCAGGTGCGACCTGTTCGAGCTCGATGAGGCGGCGCAGCAGGGTGCGGTCGGCGGCGTAGGTGGCGGCGCGGCGCAGGCGCTGGCCGGCCAGCATGGTGCCTTGGTCGTGGGCCGCCTTGGCCAGCAGCAGGTGGGCCGTCTGGCAGTAGGGGAAGGCCTGGGCCAGCCGTTCGAGCTCGCGCACATCATCCGGCCCCAGGTCGGTGGGGCGTTCCAGAACGTGCAGGAGAGTGGCGCGGGTCACGGCGAATCAGACGGTGGAAAACAGGCGAATGGAGCGTGCCAAAGCTGTCGCGTGGCCCCAATGGGCGCGCAACGGGGCGCAACATTACGCCAATTTACATAAACTGCCACGCCCTGCCAATCCTAAAAAAACGCTTGCGGCTAAGCTCCTGAAAGTTACCGGCAATAAAAAATCACGGGTCTTTCAACGGCTTCTCCCGACCTCACGCCTTACCAGTTGGCCACCGATTTATTGAAAATATCAGTGATGATTTTATTGGTGGTGGTGCGCACGGCCGAGGGGTCGCTGTTGATGGTGGCAATGTTGCGCGAGCTGGCGTAGTCGTCGTAGTTCTGAAACACCTGCTCGAAGCTCTGCTTGTCGTCCTTAGTGTTGGTGAAGTGAATTTTTACCTGGATGGTGAGCCGATTCGAGCCGGCCTGCGACACGCCACCCACCTGCTGAATGGCGGCCGGCGCGAAGTCGTAGGCCACAATATTGCCGTCGAATTGCAGGTCGCCGTCGCGCGGCACCAGCCGCAGATTGGTGTTGCGCTGGAAGTAATCCTTCAAATCTTCAGTAAACCGCTGGGTGAGAAAGGCTGGCCCCTGCGGCGTCACATTCTGGATAGTGGCAATGGAGATAGTGCGCACCGTGGGGTCGATGTTGGTGCCGTTGAACGAGTAGATGCCGCAACCACTCAACAGGAAGCTAATAGCTAACAGCTGATAGCTCATAGCTTTATTCAACCGGCTAACGGCAAATTTAAACTTGCTCCAAGTCATACTGCTTGAGTTTACGGTACAGGGTGCGCTCCGAGATGCCGAGGTCGTGGGCGGCGTATTTGCGCTTGTTGTTGTGCTTCTTCAGCGCCTTGAGAATCATTTCGCGCTCCTTCACGTCGAGCGACAGCGTTTCTTCCTCGGTTTCGTGGGTAATGTCTTCCACCGGGGTAATATCCTCGTCGTCGTAGTCCGAAGCCGGCTCGCCGTGAAAGGCCTTGGGCGAAGCCGGCAGAAAGTAGTCGCCGGCCCCGGCCTCAAACGCCGCTCCCGCGCCCGTATTGCCGAACAGGTGGCTGTTCTGGCGCAACAGCTCCTGCGCTTCGTGCGGGCGCTGGCCCGAAGCCAGCTCCAGCACCATCTTTTTGAGGTCCGTCATGTCGCGGCGCATGTCGAACAGAATCTTGTAGAGCAGGTCGCGCTCCGAGTAGTTGCCGGCCGTGCCGTCGGCCGCGCCCGGCCCGCCGAGCAGCATGGGCAGGCGGCTGCTCTGTTCCTGCGGCAGGTAGGGAGCCAGGCGGCGGGCATCCACGTCGCGCTCAGTTTCGAGCACCGACATCTGCTCCGCGATGTTCTTGAGCTGGCGGATGTTGCCGGGGAAGCGGAAGCGGGTGAGCACCGGCACGGCATCGGGCAGCAGCGTGATGGGCCGGCTGCGGTAGCGCTCGGCCGCATCGGAAGCAAACTTGCGGAACAGCAGGTAGATGTCGTCGCCCCGGTCGCGCAGCGGCGGTACTGTAATGGGCACCGTGTTGAGGCGGTAATACAGGTCTTCGCGGAAGGTGCCGGCCTGCACGCGGTCGAGCAGGTTCACATTGGTGGCGGCCACCACGCGCACGTCGGTTTTCTGCACCTTGCTACTGCCCACCCGGATGAATTCGCCATTCTCCAGCACGCGCAGCAGGCGGGCCTGGGTGCCCAGCGGCATTTCGCCAATCTCATCCAGGAAAATGGTGCCGCCATTGGTCACTTCGAAATAGCCCTTGCGGGCATCGTTGGCACCAGTAAAGGAGCCTTTTTCGTGGCCAAACAGCTCCGAATCAATCGTGCCTTCGGGAATAGCGCCGCAGTTGATGGCAATGAACTGCCCGTGCTTGCGCGGCGACAAAGCGTGGATAATCTTGGAAAACGACTCTTTGCCCGACCCGCTTTCGCCGGTAATGAGCACCGTCATATCAGTAGGCGCAACCTGTGCGGCTACCTGAATGGCGTAGTTAAGCGCCGGCGCATTACCGATAATGCCGAATCGGAGCTTGATGGATTGGATTTCTTGCGTAGTCAATTGAAATGATGTTTGGAGCCTCCTTCTACCAAATTACTCGCACAGAGTTCCCCGAGTTAAAGGAGTTTTCTTTTTTTAACCCGGGGAACTCCGTGCGAGTTTTAATTTATTGCCTCGCCCAGCAGCGTACTGGCCGAACTGCTATGCACCAGCACGTTCACGTAGTCGCCTTTCTTGAAGTTTTGCTTCGGGAAGATGACAACCTGGTTCTGGCTGTTGCGGCCGCTCAGGTCGTCTTTGGAGCGTCTGGAGAAGTTCTCGACCAATACTCTATGTACCTGGCCTACGGCGCGGGCGTTGCGCTTGGCGCTGTACACCTGCTGAACGTCAATCAATTCCTGCAAACGGCGCTTCTTGGTTTCGAGCGGAACGTCGTCGGCCAGCTTGCGGGCGGCCAGTGTACCGGGGCGCTCCGAGTAGAAGAACTGGTAGGCCATGTCGTACTGTACGAAGTGCATCAGGCTCTTGGTGTCCTCGTGCTCCTCCTCGGTTTCGGAGCAGAAGCCGGCAATCATATCGGTCGAGATGGCGCAGTCGTCGCCCAGCACTTCACGGATGCGGTTCACCCGGGCCTCGTACCAGGGCCGGTCGTAGGTCCGGTTCATGAGGGCCAGCACGCGGGAGTTGCCGCTCTGGGCCGGCAGGTGAATGTATTTGCAGATGTTCTCGTGGCGCGCCATGGTGTGCAGCACCTCGTCGGTGATGTCCTTGGGGTGGGAGGTGGAGAAGCGCACCCGCAGCTCGGGGCTGATGAGTGCTACGCGCTCCAGCAGCTGCGCGAAGTTGACGTGCTCGCTGCCGTCGGCCGCAGCCCATTTGTAGGAGTCCACGTTCTGGCCCAGCAGGGTTACTTCCTTGTAGCCGGCCGCCACCAGGTCGCGGGCTTCTTGGATGATACTGTGGGCATCGCGGCTACGCTCGCGGCCGCGGGTGAAGGGCACCACGCAGAACGAGCACATGTTGTCGCAGCCGCGCATGATGCTGATGAAGGCCGACACGCCGTTGCTGTTCAGCCGCACCGGCGTGATGTCGGCGTAGGTTTCCTCGCGGCTCAGCAGCACGTTCACGCCCCTTTGCCCGCCGTCGACCTGACTGATGAGCTGGGGTAAATCCCGGTACGCATCGGGGCCGACTACGAGGTCCACGATTTTATCTTCTTCCAGAAACTTGCTTTTCAGGCGCTCGGCCATGCAGCCGAGCACGCCCACCAACATGCCGGGCTTGCGCTTTTTGTGCGCGTTTATCTGCTTGAGGCGCATGCGCACTGTCTGCTCGGCCTTCTCGCGGATGGAGCAGGTGTTGAGCAGCACGAGGTCGGCGTTGGCGAGGTCGTCGGTGGTATCAAAGCCCTCATCAAAGAGAATGCTCGACACGATTTCAGAATCGGAGAAGTTCATCTGGCAGCCGTAGCTCTCGATGTAGAGCTTGCGCTGGCGGCCGGTGCGGGTGGGCAGGGTCACGCGCACGTCGCCGGCCGGGGTAGCCTCGGCAGCCGGGGCGGCACGGTCCAGAAAATCAAGGGTAAGCAGGGGTTGAGCCATATTTTAGTCGCGTTTCGGCGGGGGGACAAAGATACGTTGCCCGGGAGCAAAATGACAGAATGGCAGGTGAACAGTTAGCAGTGAACAGTTAGCAGTGAACAGTGAACAGTGAACAGTGAGCAGTGAACAGTGAGCAGTGAACAGTGAGCAGTGAGCAGTGAGCAGAGAACAGTGAGCAGTGAACAGTTAGCAGTGAACAAACGGGAAATACATGACTGCCAGTTAACAATTCACTGCTA
>JALYUI010000470.1 GCA_030853845.1 Bacteroidota bacterium
GTGTAGGGCACGGCCGCGCCAAACTTCAGCAGCGCGTGGTGCAACCCGAGCGCATCGGCCAGCAGAAACACCACCGCGTAGTACACCATCATCACGGCGTGGCCCACGTACTTCTGGTTCACCACCGTCTGCACCACCATCGCCAGGGTGCAGAGCACCAGCAGCGTCATCAGCTGGAGGGCGAAATTTTTCAGGTACAGCAGCGGCTCAATCAGGCTGGCATCGAGGTAAGCCTGCACCGCCATGCCCACCAGCAGCATGCTGGCCGTGAGGCCGGCCGCCACCAGCAGCAGTGCCAGTAGCTTGCTCGCAAACGGTACCCAGTTGGCAAACGGCAGCGCATCGAACACGCCCTGGAGCTTTAAATCCCGCTCGCGCCACACCAGCTCACCGGCATATATCGTAATGATAATGAGCAGGTAGAGCGTAAAATTGTCATTCACCACGTTGAGCACCTGGTACGTCACGGGCAGCTGCACGCCGCGTGTGTCGTGGTAGCTCCAGTAAAAGTTGAACAGCACGTAAATCATGCCCATCAGCGCCAGCACCCGAAACGGCCAGGCCCGCACCACGGTCAGCACCTGCACCCGCACCAGCCGCAGCAGCTGCCAACGGCTCAGCCCCGCTCCAAAGGCTGGCAAGCCCCGGCCGGCCGCCAGGCCGGGGGCCGGAGCCTCCCGCTCTTCGGCCGCAGCCTTGGGCGGCCGGGTGCGCGGCAGCGCCAGCCGAAACCACAGGCAGGCCGCCAGCAGCAGCACCAGCCCAATGCCGGTGTAGAGGAGCCGGTTCTGAATCAGATATCCTCCCAGAAAATTCGGTATCTGGTTGTTGCGCTCAGCAATGGTCCAGTATTTCACGTCGAGCTGCCTGGCCACCAGCCCGAAAGGGTCGAGCATGGCAAACAGGTGGTCGCTGGCAACGCGGCTGCTGAATTGCAGCGACAGCTGGTATCCGATAAACAGCACAATACCACCCAGATACACCACCAGCGGCGAGCGAAAAAACAAGTACGCCGCGAAAAACAGGCTGCCCGCCAGCAGCGTGTTCACCCACTGCGAGGCCAGCAGCGGAGCCAGCAGCGCCATTGGCATTACCGGTCCCAGCTTGCTGGCCTCCACCCACGGGGCCAGCATGCCCAGCAGCGCCCCCACCGCCGTGCCACTGGTAATGAACCACATGGCCACCATCGAACCCACGAAGCGCCCGCCCAGGTAAGCGCCTTTCGGCAGCGGCGTGGTGTAGAGCAGCCCCGTCATGCCCTCCTTATCGTCCCGATAAATCGGAGTGCCCACAATAGCCGCCGTAATAAACACCCCAAAAATGGAGGAAATAACGAATAGCTGCGCCAGCGCATCGGGCGAGTTGACGTAGATTTTGGGACTGGAGTTGAAGCCAAAGTCCTCCACCGTTTGCGATAAAAACGCAAAAAAAACGAATACCCCGAAGTAGAGGTAGGTGCTGGGTTGCGAAAAGCGATACCGCAGCTCAAAGCGTAAGTTTTGCAGAAACATAGTGCGTAGAGAATAAAAAAAGTACGTCAATGCAGAAGAACGTCATGCAGAGCATTCTTCTGCATTGGTGTTCATCAGATATGAAGTTCCGCGAATTACAATGTTGCTGCCGCCTGCTCCCGCCGCGCCAGCCGGTGGAAATACACGTCTTCCAGCGTGGCCTCGGCCGGCTGAAACTGCCCGTAGATGGGCACCTCGCTGAACACCCGCACGATGGGCTGCCCGGCCACCAGCTTCGATGAAATCACTTCGTACTGGCTTTTGAGCTGGGCCAGCGCGGCCTTTTCCGTGGTGGTGCGGTACACTTTGCCCCGGATTTCGCCAATCACGTCGTTGGGCTTGCCGGTGGCCACCACCTCGCCGGCGGCGATGATGGCCATGTTGGGGCACAGCTCGGTCACGTCGTCCACGATGTGCGTGCTGAGAATCACTACCACGTTTTCGCCAATCTCACTCAGCAAATCCAGGAAGCGGTTGCGCTCGGTAGGGTCGAGGCCGGCCGTGGGCTCGTCCACGATGATGAGCTGCGGCGCGCCCAGCAGCGCCACCGCGATGCCGAAACGCTGACGCATCCCGCCCGAGTAGCCGCCCACGGCCTTCTTGCGGGCGCTCCAGAGGTTGGTTTGCTGGAGCAGGCTTTCGACCGCCACCTTCCGCTCGCCCGCGTCGCGGATGCCCTTGAGGCCGGCGAAGTAGTCGAGCAGCACCTCGGCCGAAATGCCGGGGTACAGCCCGAACTCCTGCGGCAGGTAGCCCAGCACCTGCCGCACCCGGTCCTTCTCGGTCAGCACGTCGATGTCGCCCAGCGTAATGGTACCGGCATCCGGCTCCTGCAAGGTGGCAATGGTGCGCATCAGGCTACTCTTGCCCGCGCCGTTCGGCCCAAGCAAGCCAAACATGCCGTTGGGAATAGTCAGGTTCACGTCGCGCAGGGCACGCACGCCGTTGGGATAGGTTTTTGAAAGGTTGCGGATGCAGAGTTCCATAAGAGTGAAGGGGTTAGCCGAAGTTGACTAAACGACTATGGACTGCAAGTCCATAGGTTTAAGAGCGAATGGAATTCGGCGGTTTCGGCTAAAGCCGGTCGAATAAGCTGCACTAAATGAGCGGCATAAACAACTAACCTGTAAAACAACGCCTTGAAAGTGAGTAGCAACTAAAGTCTTGCCCTGAAGGGCATAGCTTTAACTAGCGTGCTTGAAAAGTAAAAGTAGGCTGCGAGACTAATTTCAGCATTTGATTTTAGGGCTATTCCATTTCAATTTGTTGCGACAAGTAAAATTTTGCGTTATGCAAACGTTATTTTATGCTGCATGCATAACAAATTTCACTTCCTTTCGTATCTTTGTCCCAGCAACTGCTACCAGGCTGTTGGCTCATTATTCTATGAAAAAGACCACTGCATTTTCCGTTTCCTCGCTCCTGCTGCTCGGCGGCGTGAGCTATCTGGCTGCCAAACTGGCCGGCCTCGACCTGACGTTCTTCTTCCACGGCGACGACGACCAGCATCACTACTGCTAAGCCTCGATTTCTTATTCTATTCTTACGCTGCAATCATTACGCGCTATTCTGAGTGTTAACAAAGCCCGGCCTGCAAGCCGGGCTTTCTGTTTGTGGCCCGGCCAATGCGTCCGGTTCGGCATTTCGGCGCGGCTTTTGGAACTTTGGCCCGACCCCGGCGTAAGTCGGAGCAGCTGTATTTTTCATGGCGGCGGGCGGCCGCGCCTCCCGGCCCGGACCACTCGCCGCTTCACCCCTTCCCCCATCCCGGTTTTTATGAACCTCGATTCCCATCAGGCTCAGGTGAGCTACATTATCGGCCGCGACCTGGCCCGCAACTTCGCCCAGCAGGGCCTCGAACTCGATGTCGACACCCTGACCGGCGCGCTAAAGGAAGGCCTCCAGGGTCTCCCCAGCCGCCTTACCCAGGAACAGATGCAGGCCGCCATGCAACAGCTACAGGAGCAGATGGGCGGCCCCAACGACGACCAGAACCAAGACCAAGACCAAGACCCCAACGCCATGAACAACAACAAAGCCGAAGGCGAAGCCTTCCTCGCCGAAAACGCCAGCAAGGCCGGCGTCACCACCCTGCCCAGCGGGCTGCAATACGAGGTAATCACCGAGGGCAGCGGCCCCAAGCCTAAGCTAAGCTCTTCGGTGACAACGCACTACCACGGTACGCTCATCAATGGTACCGTGTTCGACAGCAGCTACCAGCGCGGCCAGCCCGCCACCTTCCCCGTGAATGGCGTGATTGCCGGCTGGACTGAGGCCCTGCAGCTGATGCCCGAAGGCTCGAAGTACCGCCTCTACATTCCCTCCGACCTGGCCTATGGCAAGCGCGGCGCGGGCCGCGACATTCCGGGCGACACGGCCCTGATTTTCGATGTGGAGCTGCTGAAAGTGAATAACTGAGGGACCGTGGCCGCTGCCCCCCGGGCGGCGGCCGCAACCCGTACGGCCGCGCCCACCTGGGCCAGCCCCACGCTAACCCGCCCGACGGCCGCGCCCATGAACGAGCCCGTGCTTCCATCGCCCGCCGCCCCCAACCCGGCCCCGGAACCTGCTTCCGGCCCCGGATTCGGGGCGGTTGGTGCTTCAGCAGGTCCGCCTTTTTCAGCAGCTGCCGCTGGAACTCGCACTTCGTCCGTTGCTGCTGCCGAACCAGGCACCGTGGTGCCGGCCACCGCCGAAGCCACCGCATTTGCCTTCGCCGCCGCTCCAATTCCTGAGCTACCCAAGTTGCCCCCGCTGCCTGGGCTACGCTCCGACGATGGGCGGCTGACGATGACGGCCACCAGCGTGACCGTGCGCGGGCAGGAGTTCCTGCTGCGTGAGCTCGAACGGGCCGAGATAACCCCGGTGAAGTGGATTTTGTGGTATTTGCTGGGCGGCCTGGGCCTGGCCTTTGTGATGATTACCTTTTTGCAGAATGCGTTGCGCACCGGCCCGGCCATGCTGGGCATGGCCCTCACCGGCCTGCTGCTGGCCTACGGACACCGCGGCACCAACCGCCTGCGCCTGCACCGCCTGGGCCGCGAGGTAGTCAACTTCGCCCTGCCCGGCGAAACGCCCCCCTGGCAGCGCCTCACCGCCGAGCTGAACCGTCGAATCTTCCGCCTGCACGACTATGATGCCCGGCTGGCCGCCGCCGAGCTGGCGGCCCACGACGAAGCAGTGCGTCTAGCCGCCCTGGCCGCTCAGGCGGCAAACGAGCCCGGCTCCGACGAGCCAGCCTGGCCCGGTACCGGGAATATTTAATTGGCTATTAATCATTTATTTGGCCATTTTTTAACCTCCTCCTTGTGCCAGTGCCGCTGGTCCGGCCGCCGTGCGGCTGTTACCTTCGCGCCCCGAAACCAACTTATCAGTCCCGCGCAAGTCGCTTCAGACTGCTACCCCCTATGAGTTCCGATTCCAAACACTCGCATACCGCTATTTCCAGCGCTGGCCTGCTCATTGCCCTGGGCATCATCTACGGCGACATTGGCACTTCGCCGCTATACGTGATGACGTCCATCCTGAAAGGCGGCACCGTGCCCGACCTCATCGACAAAACTCTGGTTCTGGGCGGCATCTCCTGCGTTATCTGGACGCTCACGCTGCAAACCACCGTGAAGTACGTGTTGCTCACGCTGAACGCGGACAACAATGGTGAAGGCGGCATTTTCTCGCTCTACGCCTTGGTGCGGCGGCGCGGGACCTGGCTGTCGGCCGTGGCCATTATCGGCGGCTCGGCGCTGCTGGCCGATGGGGTTATCACGCCGCCTATTTCGGTGTCGTCGGCTGTGGAAGGGCTGAAGAGCGTGTTTCCCGCGCTCACGCAGGACATTGTTGTGTACATTGTTATCGGCATTATTGCCGGGCTTTTTCTACTGCAAAGCTTTGGGACCCAGATTGTGGGCAAAGCCTTCGGGCCGATTATGCTGCTGTGGTTTACCATGCTGGGCGTGCTGGGTGGCACCTGGATTGTGCAGAACCCCGTCATCCTCAAGGCATTCAACCCCTACTACGCCTACGACCTGCTGGTGCACTACCCCGGCGGCTTCTGGCTGTTGGGCTCGGTGTTTCTGTGTACCACCGGGGCCGAGGCCCTGTATTCCGACCTGGGGCACTGCGGCAAGGGCAACATCCGCATCAGCTGGACTTTTGTGAAAACCGCGCTGCTGCTCAACTACCTGGGCCAGGGGGCCTGGCTGCTGGCCCACCAGGGCGAAATGCTACAGGGCCGCAACCCTTTCTATACCCTCATGCCGCCCTGGTTCCTGCTCATCGGCATTGGCATTGCCACCATTGCGGCCATCATTGCCTCACAGGCCCTCATCACGGGCTCGTTCACGCTGGTGGCCGAGGCCATCCGCCTCAATATGTGGCCCAAGGTGAAGCTTAACTACCCGACTGATGTGAAGGGCCAGCTTTTCGTGCCCAGCATGAACCGCCTGCTGCTGCTGGGCTGCATCGGGGTGGTGCTCTACTTCCGCGAGTCGAGCAACATGGAAGCGGCCTATGGCCTGGCCATCACGCTCACCATGCTGATGACGACCATTCTGCTCACGGTCTGGCTGAAATCGAAAAAAGTGGCCCCGCCGCTGGTATTTGCCTTTGCCGCCCTCTACAGCATCATCGAAGGCGCTTTCCTGATTGCCAACATGCGCAAGTTTCCGCACGGCGGCTGGGTGTCGCTGGCCATTGGCGGCACGCTGATGGCGGTGATGTACGTCTGGTTGAAAGCCTTCTACATCAAGCGCCGCCTCACTGAGTTTGTGCGCCTGGAGCCCTACGTTGATGCCCTCAAGCAGCTCAGCGACGACGAGTCCATTCCCAAATACTCGACCCACCTGGTGTTTCTGACCTCGGCCGAGCGCAGCACCGAGATTGAGCAGAAAATTATCTATTCCATCTTTCAGAAGCGCCCCAAGCGAGCCGACATCTACTGGTTTATCCACGTCGACACCACCGACGAGCCCTATACCATGGAGTATAAGGTGACCGAAGTGGCCAAGGACGACGTGTTCCGCATCAACTTCCGCCTGGGCTTCCGGGTGCAACAGCGCATCAACCTCTACTTCCGCAAGGTAATTGAGGACCTCGTGCGCAACAAGGAAGTGGACATCACCTCGCGCTACGAGTCGCTCAACAAGCAGCACGTCACCGGCGATTTCCGCTTCGTAGTGCTGGAAAAATTCCTGTCCATCGAAAACGACTTCCCGACCCAGGAGAAGCTCGTGATGCAAGCCTACTTCTACATCCGTCAGTTCATCGCCTCCGAAGACCAGTATTTCGGCCTCGATACTTCTTCCGTGAAAGTGGAAAAGGTGCCGCTGGTAATTGCGCCGGTGCGCGAAGTGGCCCTCACGCGCATTAAGTAGTCCGGACCGCAGATTCAACGGCTTCAACGGATTTCGCGGATGCAGAATTGCTGATGTTGAAAAGACCCCGCGCAAGCAGCATGGGGTCTTTTTGTGGGAAAACTCCACGCTCGTTAATATCATCTATTTCAATCACCTTGTAACTTGCCGTTCGGACAGTACCAATTGTTCTTCTTTTTCTTATTAGTCCCGCATGAAGCACTTTTTATGCGCGCTGACCCTGCTGGCCCTCGGAGCCACCCCGGTAGCAGCCCAGAACGTGGGCATCGGCACCACCACCCCCGGCTCGCGGCTCACTGTGAACGGCTCATTTGCCGCCGGCTACGCGGCCGTGACCACCTACGCCGTGCTCGACAACGACTACTACGTGGTGTGGACGGGCAGCGCGGCCGGCACGTTTACCCTGCCGCCAGCGGTGGCTGGCAACCGGGGCCGGGTGTACAAAATCCGCAACAACACCGCTCTCTTTGGCCTGACAAAGGCTCCGCCCTACTTCCCGATCCACTTAGCCAATATCGTCTGCTGGGCGGGCGTGGGGCTGGCCACGGGCTGCACCGTGAACTTGCGGTCGGTATCGGCTAGCATCTTCAGCTTGATGTTGCGCAGGAGGCCGTCGCGGCGCACTTGCAGCGTTACCTCGCTGCCTACGGGACCACCGGCCAGGGCCTTCACGGTTTCCTCGCTGGGTGCGGCCCCGTTGATGAGCACTACTTCGTCGGTGGCGCTGAGGCCCGTGGTCCAGGCGGTGCCATCGCGCTCCACGGCCGCCACCAGTAGCTTGCCAGTACGGTTCGAGAAGGATGCGCCCAGCGTACCCTGCGTGGCGGGCGTCAAGGTCAAGGTGAGGCCGGCATAGCCCAGTGCGGTGGCGTAATCAATGGGCTGGGTGCCATACACGCTGTTCCGGAAGAAGTCGTCGAGGCGGCGGCCGGCCACGGTGGCCACGGCATCCTGGTATTCCTGGTCGGTGAAGCCGCGCTTGGCTTTCAGGTAGTAGGTGTTGTAGAGCAGGCGGAACACGTCGTCGAGGTTTTTCTTGCCCTGGGTGGCCTGGGCAATGTTCAAATCGAGCCAGCTGCCAATCAGGTCCCCCTTCGAGTAGTAGCTGATTTGGGTGTTGCCGGAGTTTTCGTTGGGCCGGTAATACTTTATCCAGGCATCGAAGCTGGCCTCGGCGGCCGACTGCACGCGGTTGCCGGGCGTGTTCTCCACCTCGGTAATCGCGTTGCCGAGCTTGCCCAGGTACTCCTCCCGGCTCAGTACGCCGGCCCGCAGCAGAATCTGCTTCGAGTAATATTCCGTCATGCCCTCGCTCACCCACAGCATGTGGGTATAGTTCTCGTGGTCGTAGTCGAACGGCCCGAGCGCCACCGGGCGAATACGCTTCACGTTCCAGAGGTGGAAATACTCGTGGGCCACCAGTCCCAGGAAGGACTTATAGCCGGCTTCGGTGCCGTAGGTGGCGCGGCTCACTTCGAGCGTAGTCGAGAACAGATGCTCCAGCCCGCCGCCGCCGCGCTCCAGGTTGTGCACGATAAACAGGTAATGGTCGAGCGGATTCTGGCCCACCACGCCCTGGGCGGCTTCGCACACGCGCTTCATGTCGGCCAGCAGCCGGGGCTCGTCGGCGGTGTAGGTGCCGTACATGGCCATCTGGTGCTTGGTACCATTGGCGGTGAATTCAAGGATTTTCTGGTTGCCGATTTCCATCGGCGAGTCGGCCAGCTCGTCGTAGCTGGCCGACTGGTAGGTGAACTTGCCGGGCGCGGGGCGCAGGGCGGTGCTCACCTGGCTCCAGCCGGCGGCGGGCTGCACGGCCACGGTGCTGGGCAGCATCTTGTTATCGGCCGGGTACATGAACACGCTACTGCCGTTGAGGTAGCCGTGGTCGGCATCGATGAAGGACGTGCGCACGCTTAGCTCGAAGGCGTACACGCGGTAGCTCACCCGGAAGCTGGCCTGCTTGGGATGCTTCACCCGCCAGGTATTCTTGTTGATTTTTTCGGCCGCCAGCCGCTGTCCGCCGGCGGTGCGGGCCTCAAAGCCCTCCACGTTTTTGGCGAATTCGCGCACCAGGTACGAGCCCGGAGCCCACACGGGCATCTTCACATCGGTGTAGTCGGCCGGGAAGCCACCCAGCTCCATCTTCACGTCGAAGTAGTGCGTCTGGGGTGCCGGCATCGAAAGCGTATAGCGCAGCGTGGGCACCGCCGCTTTGGGCTGCGGGGCGGCAGCAGTTGCAAAAGCAGCGGCCAGCAGCCCGGCCAGCGCAGCCGCGCGCAAGGCAACAAGGGAATTTACAAGCATTCGGAATCGGTTGGGGGTTGGGTAAGGGCACAAAGTAAGCCCCGCGGGTTGCCTCCAACCTAGCACCGGCCCGACTCGTTAGGAGCTAGCGTGGCGCTTACCCGGCAGTAATGGCCTCTATTTCACTAATTCTATGCGCTACATCTGGATGATTTTTGCGGGCCTGTTGGTGCTCATGGTGGCCGTGCTACCCCGGCTGAGCCGGCCCAACGCCTTGCCGGCCGTTGCGCCGCCCACGCCGGACACCCCGGTGGCCCTGGCCACCAGCCGCACGGCCGCGGCCCCCAATGCCACCACTGCCGCCCGCGCCGACAGCATTGTGGCCTTCGGGCTAGCCCAGCGCGGCACGCCCTACGTGTGGGCTGGCACCTCGCCCCTCACCGGGTTCGACTGCTCGGGGTTCATCATGTACACTTTCGCGCATTTCGGAGTGCTGGTGCCGCACTCCACGTCCCTGCTCATCGACGTGGGGCGGCCCGTGGCCCGGGCCGAAGCCCAACCCGGCGACATCGTAGTGTTCACCGGTACTGCGCCCGGTAGCACCACGGCCGGGCACGCGGGCATCGTTATTTCGCGGCGCGGTGAGCTGCCGCTGCGCTTCGTGCACGCCTCCTCGTCGCGCCGCGAGCCTTTCGTCAAAGTCAGCCAGGTCGAAAGCTCAGATTATGAGCGACGTTTTATGCAGGTGCGGCGGGTGCTGGGGCCGGGCACGGGGGTGGCCGCAGTGCCCCGGCCCGCCGCCGATGCGCGCCCAACTGCTTCGGTAGCAGCCCTGCCTGCTCGCCCGGTGGCAATCGATGCTGAAATCCCCCTCGGTGCAAAGCTGCCAACGTTGCTACCTACGCGCAAGCCCAAGAGCACAACAGGCGCGCAGCGGAAGGTAGCGACGGCCCACTCGCGCACCCAAAAACCAGTGGCAGCTCCTAAGCCAGCAGCAGTAAGCTCAAAAGCGAAATTCCGGCCTACCAGCAAGGTCACAACCAAAAAGCCCCTTGCTAAAAAACGCACCGGCGCGCCTGTACGGCATAAGTAACCGCTTATAAATCCCTGTAAGCAAGGGCGTAGGGCAGCAGCATTCGGCGACTACTGCAAACCCGGCCCGCCCGAACGCAGCGATGCCCGGCTGCCTTTGCCGTCCCACTGAAGGGCGACTGGGCAAACCGGGCATCTAATCCTTCAAATCTTACCAAGCGGCGAAACTGGGGTACAGTCCCGGCGTCTTTCAGATAAGACCTAGCCGAATGTGGGCAGCCTTTGGAGCTACCCCACGAAGCTGTTGTTAGGCGCGTACTGCGGTGAAACGTACGACATTCGACAGGCTTGGCAGGATTTGTTTGGGACTACTATACATTGTGTACCTCCTTTCTTTACGTTCGACATAGCCTCGTTCGCGCGGCCCAGCACCTTAGGGCTGCTTGAGCGGGGTCGTAGCACTCACTACTGAGCGGTAAAGTTAATAGCGGGGGCTAAGGTTCAAAGCTTCGGGGGCTTTTTTTGCGAAATTTCACTGGAAATGGCCTTTTCTAACTGATTATCAGGTTGATTTTTTTCGCCAGTCGCCCCAATGGTCCGCAAGAAATTGTTCCCGCCGGAAACTGGCCGTAAACTTGCAAACGGTGCCAATGGTGTTCTTCGCGGGTTCACCAGCAATTTCCCCTTATCTTTTCCTCGAAAACCCACCTCAACCTTCAACCCTGAAATGAAAAAATCCCTGCTGTTCCTCGTTGCTCTCATCCTGGGTATGGCCCATATGGCTTCGGCCCAGACCATGTCGCCTCTGGGCGTGTGGACCAACTCCGAGAAAAAGGCCACGTTCGAAATCTACAAGTGTGGCGATAAGCTGTGCGGTAAAATCGTGAGCCTGACCATACCCAACGACCCGGCCACCGGCAAACCCAAAACCGACAGCCAGAACCCCGAGGCCAAGCTGCGCAACCGCCCGCGCCTAGGCCTGGTGTTTATGCAGGACTTCAAGTACGACAGTGATAACAAGTGGGACGATGGCAAAATCTACGACCCGGAAAGCGGCAAAACCTACTCCTGCTACATGAAAATGCAGAACGCCAACACGATGGAGGTAAAAGGCTACATCGGCTTTTCGCTCATCGGCAAGTCGCAGACTTGGACCCGTATTAAATAAGGCGCCCTGGCGCACCAGCTTCGGCGGGGTTCTCGGCAACGGGAAC
>JALYUI010000514.1 GCA_030853845.1 Bacteroidota bacterium
GGGTGGAGGCGAGGAAAATTGGGGCGGGGCTGAGGAAAGCTGAGGCGGGGGCGGGGATAAGCGAGGCGGGGTTTGGCAAGACAGGGCAAAATCAAATCCGGGCCGGGCCGGTTATTGGCATTCGTGCGTATGACCAGCCAGCCGGCGGCGCGCGGCTACCGCTTCACTTCCTAACCAAAATTTTGCAGATGAAAACCCGTCAACTGGGCCGCTCCGGCCTCACTGTTTCGGCCCTGGGCCTGGGCTGCATGGGCATGTCCGACTTTTACGCCGGGCAGGAAGATGCCGAAAGCACCCGCACCCTGCACCGCGCCCTCGACCTGGGCGTGACCTTTTTCGACACCGCCGACATGTACGGCCCGTTCAAAAACGAAGAGCTGCTGGGCCGAGCGCTCCAGGGCCGCCGCGCGGCCGTGGTGCTGGCCACTAAGTTCGGCATCGAGCGCGACCCCAACGACCCCACCCGGCGTGGCATCAACGGTCGCCCCGAGTACGTGAAGGCCGCCTGCGAGGCCAGCCTCAAACGCCTGGGTACCGACCACATCGACCTGTACTACCAGCACCGCGTCGACCCCAACACCCCCATCGAG
The DNA here is from genome assembly GCA_030853845.1 of Bacteroidota bacterium. Classification (GTDB taxonomy): domain Bacteria; phylum Bacteroidota; class Bacteroidia; order Cytophagales; family Hymenobacteraceae; genus Hymenobacter. The sequence continues at coordinate 591 of JALYUI010000514.1, forward strand.
GAAACCGTGGGGGCCATGAGCCGGCTGATAGAAGAAGGCAAAGTGCGCTTCCTGGGCCTGAGCGAGGCTGCCCCCGCCACCGTGCGCCGGGCCGTGGCCGTGCACCCCATCGCCGCCCTGCAAACCGAGTATTCCCTCTGGAGCCGTGAGCCGGAAGACGAGATTCTGCCCACCATGCGCGAGCTGGGGGTGGGTTTCGTGCCGTATTCACCACTGGGGCGCGGCTTCCTCACCGGCCAGATTACGCGGTTTGAAGACCTGGCCGAGGATGACTACCGCCGCCACACGCCCCGCTTCCAGGGCGAAAACTTCCAGAAAAACCTCGATTTGGTGGCCCGGATTCACGACCTGGCCCGGCAAAAGCACTGCACCACCAGCCAGCTGGCCCTGGCCTGGGTGCTGGCGCAGGGCGACGATGTGGTGCCCATTCCCGGCACCAAGCGAGTCAAGTATCTCGAAGAAAACCTCGGTGCGCTCGAAGTCGACCTATCGAAAGCCGAACTGGAGCAGCTCGATGAGATTGCGCCCAAGGGCAAGGCGGCGGCGGGCCTGCGCTATCCGGCCGCGATGATGGGCTCGGTGAACGGGTAGATGCGTTTGATAGCAGAACGTCATGCTGAACGCAGTGAAGCATCTCTACCGCGCAAGTAATCCAATCGAAAGGAATTACTGCTGCGGTAGAGATGCTTCACTGCGTTCAGCATGACGTTCTTTTTGCTCAGAACCCTACCGGTTCAGCAGCCTCCGGAGCTTGGCGTAGAGCTCGGGCTCCTCGAAGGGCTTGGCCAGGCAGTCGTTGAGGCCGGCGGCCAGGTAGTGCTCGTGGTCGCTGCGGAAGGCATTGGCCGTGAGGGCGAGCACGGGCACGCTGGCCCGGATGGGGTCGGGGTTCTGGCGGAGCAGGGCCGTGGCCTCCACGCCGCTCATGCCGGGCATCTGAATGTCCATCAGCACGATGTCGAAGGGAGCTTCCGTTTCGAAAAGGTGCAGGCCATCGCGGCCATTTTCAGCTTCCTGCACCTCGATTCCCCAGTTTTGCATGGTCCAGGCCGCTACCATGCGGTTGATTTCATTGTCTTCGATGAGCAGCACCCGGGCTCCGCGCAGCACGTCGGTATCGTAGTTCTCGGCCGAAATGGCGGGTGCCGCGGCCTCGCCGGCTTTGGCCAGGGTGAGGTTGAGGGCAAAGGTGCTGCCCAGGCCGGGGGCGCTTTCCACGGTGAGGGTACCGCCCATCTGCTCGACCAGGGCGCGGCTGATGCTCAAGCCCAGGCCGGTGCCGCCAAACTGGCGGGCGGTATCGGCATAGGCCTGGGTGAAGCTCTCAAAAATGCGGGAAATAACTTCCGGACCCATGCCCACGCCGGTGTCCTTCACTTCAAAGCGCAGCGACAGGTCATGCTCGCTTTCCGCTACCTGGGTGCAGCTAATGTGCACGTCGCCGCCCGAAGGGGTAAACTTAATGGCGTTGCTCACCAGGTTGAGCAATACCTGGTTCAGGCGGTGGGCATCGCCCACGAGGAGCGGGTAAGTGATGTCGGGCGCGAACAGGACGCAGGAAATCCCCTTGTCGATAGCCTGGAGCGAGAGCGGCTTCATGGCCTCGCGTACCGAAGTCGTCACGTCGAAAGGCTCGGGGTTGAATTCGAGCTTGCCCGAGGTTATTTTGGCCATGTCGAGCACGTCGTTCAGCACCGTGAGCAGATGCTGCCCCGAGCCGCGAATAATGCGCACGTATTCGCGCTGCTCGGGGGTGAGCGAGGTTTTGGCCAGCAGGTTGGCCACGCCCAGCACCCCGTTCATGGGCGTGCGAATCTCATGGCTCATGTTGGCCAGGAAATTTTCGCGGGCGCGCACGGCGGCTTCGGCGGCTTCCTTGGCCCGCTTCATTTCCTTGCTGGCCAGCACGCGGTCGGTAATGTCGTGGCCGTGCGACACAATGTAGGGTTCCTGGCCGGGCTCGCGCACCACGTAGTTGTGGTAGTGGAGGTAGCGCAGCTCGGTGGCCCCGCGGGGCAGCACGGGCAGCACGCCCTGGGCTTCGCCGGCCACCTCAATCTGGGCCAGGTAGTATTCGAAGCCTTCGCGGTCTTCCTCGGTCATGTGCGCCGTCACGGAAGTGCCGGGCATCTCGTCGATATTCTCCCGCAGCAGCCGGGCCAGGGCCGGGTTCACGGTGATGACGCGGCCGTGCATGTCGCAGGTGCCGATGAGGGCCTGACCGTAGTGCATCAGGTCGCGGTATTGCTTTTCGCTGCGCTCCAGGGTTTGCCGGGCGGTTTTCAGGGCCGTGATGTCGGTGCTTACGCCCAGCACCTGCACCGAGCCATCGGGGCGGCGCAACGGCCGGCGAATGGCGTAGAACCACCGCACACTGCCGTCCGAGAGCGTCAGCGATTCTTCCAGGATGAGCTCTTCGCCGGTGGCCAGCACCTGGGCATCGAGCTCGGCCGAGTGCCGCAGCTCGGCCAGCGTTTGCGGCGGGAAGGGCCGGGAGCCGCTCAGGGGCGAAATCGCCAGAATGGCATGCATGGCCTGGTTGCCGAAGATAAGGCTCTGGCGGGCATCGCGCACCATCACCACCGTGGGAATGGTATCGAGCACCTGCTCCATGAACTGCTGGTGCTCGTGCAGCTGGCGGCGCGCCGCCTCGCGCTCGGTCACGTCGGCGAAATAAAAGGTGGCGTAGCGTTGGGCCGCCAGCGGCGTTACCGACACGTCGTAGGTGTGTGTGCCGGCAGTGAGGCCAAAAAGGCTGGGCGTGCGCGTTGCCAGGGCTGCCTGGGCGGCTTCGCGCAGCTGGTGCTGCACCTGCACGCGCTGCGCCCGGGTGAGGGACAGGCCCACGGCCCGGGCGGCGGTGTTGGCGTAGAGCTGCAGCCGGTTGGCCCCGATGCGTACCACCGGGCTCGGATGCTCATCGGGCAGGTAGGCCAGGGCCTGCACGGCCTGCTCGTTGGCCTGGGCGTGGGCCAGGGCGGCGGTCAGGTCCCGAATACGCTGTTCGGCGGCCGCCAGGGCCTTCGGATAGTCAATGTCCGGAATGTCGGAAGGGTTGGGCATAGTCGGCACGGCGGCAAAGGTCCGGCTAAATTTAGTAACTGCGGCTGGCCAGGTAAGTTTTCTGCCGGCGGGGCAAGCAGCCGCACTTAATTGGGCAGCAAGTCAATCCAGCCGTCTTCGCTCACCACTATGGCCAGCATTGGGTACTTGCTGCTGTTCACGTAGCGCAAAGCCGAGTTGTAGCGCGAGCCGCGCGAGGAGTCGCCCTTGGCCGTGGCTAGCCCGTCGAGAATGGCCCCAATGGCGTGGCAGATGCCGTTGGGCTCGATAAGCACGGCCCCGTCGATGTTGGTGACCAGGCGCAGCACCGTGGGCGTCATAATACGGGGCACCACCCGAAAGCACTGGCGGGTGAGGCGCTGGGCCTCCTGGGCCGCCCCCGTGGTAATAACCAGAATGGTGCCGTTGGGCTGGGTAGTCGCCTTCTGGGCCAGGTCCCAGAGGTAGTCGGCGCTATCGGCATTCAGGTGAGGAAACACGATGCGCACCACGCGGGCGAAGTTGTCGGCCGCCACCTGGCCCTGGGGCAGGCGCGGCGTATTGCTCACCACCCGCATGAGCACGTTGCCAGCGTGGCTCACTTCCCAGCTGTAGTGGTTAGTGAAGTGTACCGTTACCAGCGGCTCAAACTGCGCGTCGGACTGCGGCACCAGCTGGCCCAGGCCAAATACGTGCGAGGCATCCGAAATAAGGGCCGTGTGGCCCTCGCTCAGCTCCAGCAGTTTGCGAATGGAGCGATGGTCGCGCATGGGCACCGGCGTTTCGAGGGTGAGCACCGGCACCACGGCCGGGTGCAGGCGGCGGCTCACGAGCATGGTGCCAATGGCTTCGTCGCCCTCGTGGCGCAGGGCGGCCACGCCGTTGCAGGCATCATACAGACCGTGGGTGCCGGCGGGGGCCACGCGCAGCATCAGCCGCCGGCCGGCCGAGCGCAACAGCTCGTTGTAGTCGCGGTCGAGCACCGGCTGGTCGTTGTCGGCGGTGTCGGCCTCGCGCAGGGCGCGGCTGCACTCGTGCATAAATTCGAGCACGGCCGCGTGGGGCAGGTTAGCCGGCCGGCCGCCACCGGGCTTGGGCAGGGCGTAGTAGCCGTCGTAGCAATCGGCCGACAGCTGGAGCACCACCGTCACGAGGTAGCCTTGCAGGCTCACCGGGGCCGAGCAGAAGGAGCGGCGGTTTTCGCCGCGGCGGGCCACCAGCTCATGCAGCGAGGTTTCGATGGCCTGGCACATCAGCTCGTACCAGTGCTGCTTGGCGGCGCGGTCGTGGTCGTTGGGGTGCAGGTGGTACACCGAGCCTCTGGGGCCGGCATCGGCTTCGAGAGCCGAGGCGCGGGTTTTTACATGCTGAAAATCGTTGGGCGAGTAGCGGTGCGAAATTGGCTCCAGCACCACGGCTTCGGGGGCGTCGGCTTCGCGCCCGGCCGCAAAGCCGAGCAGGAAAACTTCGGGCCGCAGGCTGCGGTCGAGCAAATTAAAGACCCCCTCGGCGAAAAGCTGGGCCGAGACGCGAAACAAGCTTTGATGCTCCCACATGTACGAAAACGGAACGGCCGCGCCCCGGTGCAGGCACGACTTCGGGCTGAACTACGGAAAAATCCGGCAATTAGTGGTGGTTTCAAACAAATTTCCACTCCGGGGGCTTCGATGGCAGCCAGCTTCTGCGTATCTTCGAAACCCCGCCCGGCCGGCCTAGTCGGCTTTCCCTCACTACTTCAGCCCCGTCCGCCTATGCCCTTCATCGACATGCTATTGGTGATGGTAGTGGCCATTTCCTTTATCCCGATTCTGACTGGTTACTGCGCCCAGAGTCGGGGTCGCTCGTTCTGGCTGTGGTTTGCGCTGGGTTGGCTGCTGCCGCTGGCCTCGTTCTTCCTGCTGTTCGCCCTCATCGCCCGCGATGAGCTGCACCCCGGCCGCCGCCTGCTCGGCGAGGCCCGCCAGATTCTGCGCGAAGCCGAAGAAAAAAGCCGCGTGCAGGCCGATTCCTGAAGCCTGCCGGTTTTCAGCTGGTTGCCCCCGTATCAGCCAGCCATTCTGCCACGCCCCGCGCCACCCAGGCCCCGGTGCTGAAACAGCCTTGCAGCAAGTAACCGCCGGTCGGGGCTTCCCAATCCAGCATCTCCCCGGCCAGAAAAGTGCCCGGCCGCTGCCGCAGCATCAGGCGCTCATCGAGCGCCGCCAACGCCACGCCACCGGCCGTGGAAATGGCTTCATCGAGCGGGCGCAGGCCGGATACGGGCAGGGGCAGGGCTACGAGCAGGGCCGCCAGCTGCCCGGGCGACAGCGTAGCGCAGTCGGGGCTGATTTCGCGCAGCAGCGTGGGCACCGGCGCGCCCAGGTGCAGCGTTTTCTTCAGAAAATCGGGGAAGGAAGTTTTGCCCCGGGGCTGGCTCAGCCTGCGCAGCAGGGCCTCGGGTGGCAGGTCGGGTTTCAGGTTAAGCTGGAATACGGCCGGGCTGCCGGTGGCCAGCGCCGCCCGCACCTGCGGCGTGAGGGCGTACACCGGCGTGCCTTCCACGCCGTAGTCGGTCAGCAGCAGCTCGCCGCGCACGGCCGGGCCGTGGTTGGCTTGCAGGGCAATATTTTTGAGCGGCGCGCGGCCCACCTTTAGCTGGAAAAACGCCGACCATGCGATTTCGGCCCCGCAGTTGGCCGGCGCGAAAGGCTCCACGGATACGCCAATATCCTGTAAAATTGGCTTCCAGCTGCCATCGGAGCCGGTTTTGGCCCAGCTGGCCCCGCCCAGGGCCAGCACGCACGCGGCCGCTTCCAGTGTAAATTCCTTTCCGTAATCCGGGCCGGGCGCTTCGTGGCGCAGGCGCAGGCCACTGGCTCCGGCAAAGCCTAGCCAGCGGTGCCGGGTATTAATTTCGACCCCCAGCGAGCGCAGACGGACCAGCCAGACCCGCAGCAAATCGGCGGGCTTGTGGGCCGCCACCGGGAAAATGCGGCCGCTGGTGCCCACGAACGTTTCGATGCCCAAATCGGCCGCCCAGGTCCGCAAATCAGTAGGGGAGAAGTAACTGAGTAACTGTTGAAACGGCCCTTGCGCCGCGCCGTAGCGGCTGGCAAAACCCGCCGGCTCCTCAGCATTACTCAGGTTGAAGCCGCCGTGCCCGGCCACCAGAAACTTGCGGCCCACCGTGGCCTGGGCCTCATACAGCTGCACGCGCAGGCCGGCTTCGGCCAGGCGCTGGGCGGCCAGCAGGCCCGCCGGGCCGCCACCGATAATCGCTACGCTTAATGAGGAATGAGAAATAAGGAATGAAGAATTAAGGGTTGAGAGGTGCAGCTGGAAAACGGCGCAAAGGTAAATTCCTCATTCCTCATTCCTCATTCCTCATTCCTCATTAAGCGCCAGCGTCACGCTTCGCTTTCTTGGATGAGCTGCTTGCGGTAGCGAACCAGAATAGTCGATTTCAGGATAAAGCCCAGGTAGCGGCCATCCTCTTCGCAGACCGGCAAGGCCCAGGCTCCGTGCCGGTCGAACAGGGCCAGGGTATGCTCCAGGTCATCGGCGGGGCCTACAATGGCGGGGGCGGGCTTCATCAGGGTGCGCACCTTGGTGGTGGTGTAGTGCTCGTCGTCGAACAGCGCGTCGCGCACCGAGTCTAGGCTGACCACGCCCAGCAGCCGCCCGCCAGCCGCCACCACCGGAAAAAGGTTGCGCGAGGCGTGCCGGAATACGTCGACCAGCTCGCCGAGCGTGGTGGAGGGTCGCACGGGCATGAAATCGGTTTCGAGCAGCTTGCGCGGGTCGAGCTGGGCGAGCAGGCCCCGGTCGCGGTTGGCGTACACATCGACGCCCCGGGCGGGCAGCTTGCGGGTGTACACCGAGTAAGGCTCGAAGTATTTGGTAATCAGGTAAGACGAGGAGCTGACTACCATCAGCGGCACAAAAAGAGCATAGCCGCCAGTGATTTCGGCAATGAGAAAAATAGCCGTGAGCGGCGCGTGAATAACGCCCGCCAGCGTGCCGGCCATGCCCAGCACCACAAAATGAACTTCCGGGATGTGAATGACCCCGGTGAGGTTGATAAGCCGGGCGAAGAAAAACCCCGCCAGCGCCCCCGAAAACAGCGACGAGCCAAACATGCCCCCGTTGCCACCGCCGCCCACCGTCACGCTGGTGGCCACCACCTTCAGCATCATGCTGAAAAGCACCAGCACCAGCAGCAGCCAGGGATTATTGTCCTGATACACCGAAAAAATACTGCCGTCGGTGAGGTGCTCGGCGTGTCCACGCAGCAGCAGCTCCACCGTGTTGTAGCCCTCACCATAAAGCGTCGGGAACAGGAAAATCAGCCCGCCCAGCACCGTTCCGCCGATAAGCACCTTGCGCCAGCTCAGCCCCGGCCAACGCTCGAAAAAATGCTCGAACCACACGTAGGAGCGAATCATGTACACGGAGAAAAAGGCCGTGAACAGGCCCAGGAGCACGTAAAACGGCACCGCATTCACCGGCCAGCTGGTAGTGATGAGCACGAAGGGCTGGCCCGCGTACAGGGCCTTCGACACCACGGTGGCCGTGGCAGACGATATCAGCAGCGGAATAAAATACTGCGCCGGCAGCTCGAGCAAAATGGTTTCGACGGCAAACAGCACCCCCGCAATGGGCGAGTTGAAAATGGCCGCCACGCCCGCCGCCGCCCCGCAGCCCGTGAGCAGCCGCCGCCGCCGCCGGTCGAGGTGCAGCACCCGGCCGGCGTTGGAGCCCATCGCCGAACCCGTGACCGAAATCGGGGCCTCGGCCCCGGCCGAACCGCCAAACGTAACCGTGAGAAAGGCGGTGACGAGCTGCGAATACAGCTTCGAACGCGGCACAACGCTGCCCTCGCGGGCCGTGTTGTAGATGATGGGGCCAATGCCGCGCCCCAGATTGCCGCCCAGAAATAGCTTGGTAAACAGCACGGTAAGCCCAATGCCGATAACCGGATAAATCGACAGGGCATATACCCGGTTGGGCTCGCTGATGCCGTTGCGCAGCATTTCCTGGCCCCAGTGAATCGACGTTTTTAGCAGCACCGCCGCCAGGCCCGCCCCCGCCCCCACCAGTACGCTCAGCAGCAGCATGTACATCCGCTCGCTGATGTGGCGGGCCCGCCACACGAGCAACGGACGCAACAGGCGATGGACGGCGTGGTTAGGCATATGCAGCAGAAAAAGGGGCGCAGGAGTAGCAACGCAAATTTCAGGCCGGCGGACGTGCGGGGCGAGCCGGATTTCGGCCCGGCCGCGCTTATTTACCGGCCTGGCCCAGGCCGTAACTTTGCTTCAGGTGTTGCGCCAGACGCGGCAGATTTTCGTCGTGCGGGTAGAGCAGGTTGCGCCACAGGCTCTGGATGAGCAGCAGCAGTTGCAGCGTGGCTAGCTCCGGACTGGCCACGTCCGCCTCAATAAAGGCCTGCTTGAGCAGGTTGTCGATGGGGCTCATGAAGCGCAGAAAATACTTTTGCACCAGCGGGCGGTTGAACTCCTTATCCTGCATCTTCCAGAAATCGGGCTCGGCCTGCACCAGCTTGTAGGGCAGGTCAATCACGTTTTCGATGAGGGTGCGCGGGTTTTGCTCGGCCAGAATACCGCGATTAGCTTCCACGATGCGGCGGAAGCCCTGCTTAATGAGGTACTCAAATAGCTTTTCCTTGCTCAGAAAATACTTGAACAGCAGCGCCTCCGAAACGCCAGCCTCCCGGGCAATCAGGGCCGTGGAAGTGTTGTCGTAGCCCTTTTCGCCGAATAGCTGCAGGGCGGCCTGCTCAATTTTGGAATGACTCGTCATAGCCCAACCCAGATAGAATGAAGTGCCAAATAACGGGTGCGCACCGCTAGTCCGGTGCACCGCCCGCCGAAAACAAGACAGCCGGCTCGCCCGAACGGATTCGGAGCGGGCCGGCTGTACTGCGTCGAAACCCGGCAATGAGGACTTCCGGTGAACGGAAAGTCCGAGCGGCTTTCAACCAATTTTTCGCCAGATGGGGTGGGAGGCACCTGGGAAAAGGAGCGAGGTAATAAATGGGAATTAGAAACCACCAGTGAACTGGTTTCCGGTTGTGCAGGCAAAGATACGGCACAGACCCGCTGAAAAGGTTGAGTAAAAGCTCACTAAAAGTAAGTACGCACTCACCTGGCTTGCTGACAGGGTAATAAAACCGCTAGGGTGCCCTTTTTTTTAATCCAAATTTGCCTATGCGGCTCTCCGCAGTACCGGTCTGGACTCCTTACAGCTCCATGATGTCCTCATTCCAGAGCGCGGGCTCGGCTTCGATAAATTCGTTCATCATATCGACGCACTCCTGTAGGTTGAGGTCGACTACCTCCACGCCGTGGCTTTCGAGAAAGGCCCGCGACTCGCCGAAGGTGCGCGACTCGCCCACCATCACCTTCGGAATTTTGAACTGCACGATGGTGCCCGCACACATGTAGCAGGGCATCAGCGTGGTGTAAATGACGGTATCGCGGTAGCTGCGCTGGCGGCCGGCGTTGGTGAGGCAGTCCATCTCGCCGTGCTTGATGGCGGAGTCTTCCTGCACGCGCTTGTTGTGGCCCTGGCCGATGATTTTGCCATCGCGCACCAGCACCGAGCCGATAGGAATGCCGCCTTGTGAACGGCCCAGCCGCGCTTCGTCGATGGCGGCCTGCATGAATTCGTCCATAAATTTTCTTGAGTGGTTTAGGTTCGGGCAGCCCAATGGCGCTTCCACCACAATAGGATGGGAGGGGTAAAAAAGGGGCTTAACAGCAGCAAATGTAGCGCAAGTTCATCCAGGGCCATGCCAGACCTTACCAACGCGGCAAGCACAAAGAACAGTGGTAGACCGACTATTTGGCAAACGAAGGTTTGCCAGAGAAGGCGCCCTGTATCCACATCCGCTAAGCACCACTCCGGATACATCCGCTTCAACATGCGGTAAATTCCCTGCGATACCGCGACGGCAAATAAATTGAGCAGCAACATGGCCAGCGGCACCGTGACAATCAACAGCATAGTGGGCCAGCTAACGGGCGCAAATGCCTTTGTAGGGGCAATACTCACACTTGGTGAAATCGTCGGTTTTGCGGATGGGTTCGGCGGGGTCGAGAATCCGCAGCACAATCTTACGCACCAGGTCTTCGGAAACGGCTACGAATTCCTCGCCGCCGTCGGTGAGGAAGCTGAGGTCGGCCGCGAGCAGGCCCTCGTCGAGGTTGCGGAGCGAGAGAATGGCGGTTTCAGCGGTTTCGCGCGGTACGGTGTGGGCCAGCATGAGGCGGTAGAGCCAGAGCTGGCGCACTTTGTCGGCGCTGCTGCTAGCCTCGTGAAGCAGGCGCTCCACGGCTTCGGCCGGGCTGAGCTTGTCGCGGTAGCCGCGCAATTGCAGGTCGGCCCGCTTCACGAGGCCCGATTTGTAGTCCACCACCCGCAGGCGGCCGTCGGGCAGCTCGTCCACGCGGTCGGCGTAGCCAAACAGGCGCACGGCCAGCGGCTCGGCCTGCCCGGGCACGTCCACGAAAATGGTGGCGGCCAGCTCTTTCTCCAACCCAAACAGGCGCAGCGGCAGCAGACCGGGCTGCGCCGGCAGGCTTTCGAGCAGGCGCACTACCAGGCGGGTAGCCACCTGCCCGTACACATGGTTGAGGCCCTCGTCGGCGCGGGCGTGCTTTTCGGTGGCTTCCTGCCGCAGAGCCTTTTGCACCTCGGCTGGGGCCTGCCGCACCAGCTCCGCAATATCGGCGGCCGTAATGGGCCGGGCGTCCTGCGCGTAGGGCAGCATCAGGTTCTCCAGCGCCTCGTGCACCATGGTGCCGAAGCTGCTGGCTTCCAACGTTTCCTCCACGGCCTCATTCTCATGGAAGCGGGCCACTTTCGAAAAATAAAAGCGCAGCGAGCAGGCCAGGAAATCGTTGAGGCGCGATGGGGAAATGTTGCGCTCCAGCACGCCGCGCAGGGCCGCCAGCATTTCGGGGTCTTTTTCGAGCGTGAGGTCGCTTTCAAGGGAGTTAAAATCGTCAGGTTGGTTACCACCTTTTAACCCTTCATTTTTATCTTTTAAGTCGGTTGAGGGCACCGAAACCGTCAAATCTTCCAGTAGCAGCTGCGGGTTCTGGGGCCGCAGGTCGTTGGCCAGCTGCAACAGGAAGCGGCTGCGCTCGCCGCTTTTCATGCCCTCGGCTCCGGGTAGCACGTGCACCAAATCAACCCGTTGGGCGCGTTGCAGCAGCCGCCAGAAATTATAGGCCGTGATGGCCTCGGCGTCGGCGTAAGTGGGCAGGTGAAACTCCGTGAGTACATCGTAGGGAAAGAGCGACTGCTGGCGCTTGGGAGCGGGCAGCACGCCCTCATTGCAGCTGAGGATGATAATGTGGTCGAAATCGAGGGCGCGGGTTTCGAGCAGGCCCATCACCTGCACGTCGGCCAGGGGCTCGCCCGAAAAGGGCAGGCGGGTGCGGCCCATCTGCTCGTAGAGAAAGCGGCGGAACGAGCGCACCGACAGGCGCTGCTCGCGGCAGTCGAAGGCCGAATCGAGCTGCTTGATGAGGGTGTAGAACAGGTAGAGGTACTCGGCCTCGATGCCCGACTGCTGGTCGGCGTACACCTGTTTCAGCAGGTCAATCAGGGCGTGGCAGGCGGCGATGATGTCGTCGCAGTTGTCCCAGGTTTTAAACAGGGCCTCGATGAGCGGGTGGTGCGCGCCGAGGCGCAGCAGCTCGGTGGCGGGCAGCAGCACGGCATTGAGCCGGACGATTTCGCGGCACACCTGGTCGAGCACGCCGTGGTACTGGGGCTCATCGGGCTGGCGGTCCTGCCAGTGCTGGTAGCGCCGCAGAAATGGGTGCTGGAGCAGCTTGGTGACGGCCAGGTGGTGGTAGCGCGGCACGCCGTAGCCGGTTTCGGCACTGCCTTCCCGGATGCCGGTGAGGTGCACCTCAAACAGCAAATCGACGAGGTTGAACAGGGGCGTGGCCTGGAAGCTGAGGCCCATCGTCACGTTGTAGTCGGGTACCTCGTCGGGGGGCAGGCCGTGCAGCACGGGCAGCAGCAGGGTTTCGTCGGGCAGCACCACGGCCACGCTGCCTTCCGGAAAAGCGCGGCGGGCTTCGGCCAGCAGCTGCCCGGCCAGCTTGCCCTGCATGCTGGGGTTGGCCACGCCCAGCAGGCGCACGTGGTGCGCGGTGCCTCGCAGCCACTCGGTACCGCCGCCCATGTTATCCAGCGGCAGGTTCCACTTTTCGAAGTAGCGGCGCAGGTGCTGGCCAGCTCGGTTGGGGGAGTCTTTTTCGAGGTAAAAAGGGTCGGCATCGAAGCGCACTTCGGCCCGGCCGGCCCCCATCAGTAGGCGAATGAGTTTTTCTTCGGACTTCGACAGATTACCCAGGCCTACGAAAACGTGCATGGCCGGCGGGGGCGCCGCCGGGTCTTTCAGCTCCTGCTCCAGCTGCTCCACGGCCCGGCGGTAGGCCAGGCCGGGGTAGGCGAGGTGGTTGGCCGTCATGCGGCGCTGCAATTCGCGGTACACCCGCTCCAACTGGTCCCAGAAGGTGAAGGAGTGTGCGGCGGCCTGGCTTTTGGGCGGTAAGGCGGCCAGGTCCCAGCGTTCGAGGGCCTTGGCTTCGCTCAGGTACTCGAACACCTTGTGGGTGGGGGCCAGGTTCTGGTCGAGGGTCGAGAAGTCGTTGAGCAGCAGCCCGGCCCAACTCACGAACTGGTCGAAATCGAGGTGCGTATCGATGCGCTTGAGAATGTCGTAGAGCAGCAGTTGCAGGGCAATAGGCTCTTCCACCTGCACGCCGGCGCGCTCCACCATGTAGTCTTCCATAGCTGCCACGCGCGGGGCCCAGAGCGGCGCGCCCGGCGGCAGCGCCAGGGCCAGCTCGTTTTTCAGATACACCACCGCGCGCCGGGTGGGCACCACCACCACCAGGTCCGATAGCTCGTCGAGCGGGCCGGAGCCGTAGCGGTCGAGCAGTTCGCGGGCCGTAGCGGCCAGGAAGGAAATGGGGCGTGCGGCAGGCGTAGAGGCCGAAATGGAAGCAGGAGTCGGGGCAGGCATCGCCGTAAAGATACCCGTTGGGACGAAGCCAGCTGGGGGCGAGTTACCAGCGCTACCGGGAGGCTAGGGCGGGCTCGGGCGGCTGCAAAAATTCCCACAGCAGCACCAGCAGCTCGGGCCGGGTGTGGGGGCGCGGCACCAGCAGGGCGGCGCTCTGGGCCGGCACCGGGGCCAGCAGCCGGCGCAGGACCTGGGCCTGCGCCGGGCGGAATGCCATCGACCATTCGCTAAACGTGCGGGCCTGACATACGCCCTCGTTCAGCACCAGGCAATTGTAGTGGCGAGGGTCGTGGGCAATGCACTGGTAATAGAGGCCGCGAACTGCCTCACGCTCGCCTTCGAGAACCTGCAAAAAGCGGCCGTCGGGCGTATAAAGCAGGAGCCCGGTAATGCCGTGCTGCTGATTGAAATGCCGTGATTTTTCCAGCAGCTTGTCAAGGTCCAGCGGGCTGAACGGTACCAGCGACTGACTTTGGTATATGAGTTGGTGCAGGCTCATAGTCGAAAAGCTTTACGCAGCAGGGAAACCAGGGAAGTACAGTCCGCCCGGGGTGTGGTCGGCACAACCCGATTTAAAGCACTCCCTATATGACAATAGTAAGAAAAAATGCTGAATTTTTAAATGGATATTGCCGAATGAACCTCTTTTGCGTCCGAAATAGCCCAAATGGTCGGTGAGCCGTATTTTACACCCGCTAATTTTCTTTCATCTAAATATGGCTTACCGCTCATGAAACGACTGCTACTGGGGCTGCTGCTGGCTGGCCCTGCCGCCCTGGCCCAAACGACTCCCGCCGTAATCCCCAATTCCGCACCCGTGGCCCCTGCGCCCGACCCCGACTGGCACAAATCCATTAAAACGGGACTGGGCCTGAACGAGTCGCTGCTCAGCACTAATTGGCGCGGCGGCGGAGTCAGCAGTATCGGTTTCAATGCACTCTTCAATGGGAAGGCCAACCGGAAAGTCGGCCCGCACAGCTTCGATAACGAAGCCGACTTGTTATTTGCGTTTGTGCAGACTTTCGGCTCAAACAGCCCCGGCTACCGCAAGGGACAGGACCGCCTTTACCTGGATACCAAGTACGGCCGCGCCCTCACTGAGCGCTGGGATATGTTCCTGTCGCTGAACCTGCTCACCCAATTTGCGCCTGGTTATAAGTACGATACCGACGCGGCCGGCAACCCCCGCACCGTCCTCACATCCGACTTTTTCGCGCCCGGTTTCATCACGGCCGCGTATGGGTTTGAGTACCACCCGGCTACGTATTTCCACCTGCGCCTGTCGCCATTTGCTCCGCGCCTGACGGTGGTGAACCGCGCCGACCGGTTCGTGGCGGCCATCGGCGAGAATCCCTACGGTGTGCGCCCCGGCCACAGCACCCGCTTCGAAGTGCTGTCGGCCCAAATTATGGCTGAGCTCGATAAAAACCTGAGTCCTACGGTTAATTTCAAGGCGCGCTACGTGCTGTTTGCCAACTACGAGCACCTCAATTTCCAGGAAATTGACCACCGCCTCGACCTGGCCTTCACCGCCAAAGTGGGCAAGTATGTGAACGTGGCCCTGAACGGCATCGCCCTCTACGACTACGACCAGGACCACAGCCTGCAATACTCGCAGGGCCTGACCATTGGCGTGGCTTATGCTTTCCAGAACTTCGTGGATGCCAAGAAGTAATAGGTGCTCCTGGTCGGCTTAGCAGCTCCGTGTGGGGGCACGGTATTTTAGAAGCACCACACCCAGCTGCAACAGCAGATTGACGGCACCGACAATAACATACGGATACACCAGCGCAAAATGCTGGACATCGACCAGATGAATGACCAGGCAGAATAAGCCAACGATATAGAACGGCACGACTTTCACGATGAGGGCGGCGAAGCTGCGTCGCCAGCCCAGCAGCACGGTGCCGGCCAGGCCCAGCCCCACCAGCAGCCAGTACCACAGGTGAATACTGATTTTCAGTGCTTTCTGCCAGGCTGGCAATTGCGCGTAGGGCTGCTGAAAAATGTAGTCGCCCGGATGCGCCAGCACCAGCCGGTAGGCCACGCCGGGCGAATCTTTGCGGAGCGCCAGCTGAAAAGCGTAAACCCCGATGATGAGGGCGCTGATGGCAAAGCTCTCGGTCAGCAGCCGGATATCGAACACCGTAGTGAACGTATTGGCCGCAAACAGCAGCACCGTCCACTTAAATGCGGCGGGATGCCGGGTGGCCGCCTGCGCCAGCCGGCCCAGGCAATACAGGGCGTATAAACTCAGCAATAGCTGTAGTGCGACTACGGCATCGGCCGCGCCGCCGGGGGCCAGCCCGAGCCGCAATGCGCCGTACACGACGCCGTAGCCCGGCATGCGGCCGGCGTAGGTTTCGAGCCGGGCCAGGTCCTGGGCGTAGGTGTCGTGCCGGAACAGGTTCTCCACCGGGTCGAGGTAGGAAAACGTGTCGCCGCCCCACACGGCAAAAGCGGCTCCGCTGCCCGGCCCGCCGGTGGAATGCCCGATGTGTAGCAGGGCCACCAGCGCCAGCCGCAGCCCGCAGGCCAGCAGGAAATAGCGCCTCTCGGAGCGGGTCATCGGGTAAATTGGGTCAACATAATCAACTCCGCGCTGGCCGCAGGGCGTAAATCCGCTCAATCATTTCCACCACTTTCAGGCCCTCCAGCGCATTGGTGGTGGCATGGCTGCGGCGCTGCACGGTAGCCACCACGTTTTCGATAACCTGCACATGGTTGGCGGCCGAGCCCTGGAACGGGCCGTAGTCGTTGGCGGGGCTGGTGGGCGGCAGTGGGGGCATCTGGTAGCCTTCGAGGTGGCAGTATTCCACCTTGTCCATGTACTGGCCGGCAATGCGCAGGCTGCCGCGCTCGGCCACCACCGTCAGGGAGCTTTCGAGGTTGCGGTCCCACACGGCGGTGCTGTAGCTGAACATGCCGCTGCCGCCGCGCAACAAGTCGAAGGTGACGAGGCCGCTGTCTTCGAACTCCGTCAGGCCCGCGTGGGTGAAGTCGCGGAAGCGGCCCGTCAGGTTGGTAATGTCGCCAAATACCCAGTACAGCAAATCGACGAAATGGCTGAACTGGGTGAAGAGCGTGCCGCCGTCCAGCGCCTGGGTGCCTTTCCAGCCGCCGGGCTGGTAGTAGCGGGCATCGCGGTTCCAGAAGCAGTTGAGCTGCACCAGAAATACCTGGCCCAGCCGGCCCTCATCCACCACCTGCTTCAACCAGGCAGCGGGGGGTGAATAGCGGTTCTGCATCACGCCAAACACTAGCCGGCCGGTTTGTAGCGCCGTGTGCACGATGGTTTCGGCGTCGGCCTTGGTCAGGGCTATAGGTTTTTCGACTACCACATGCAGGCCGTGGCGTAGGCCCGCCACCGCCTGCGGGGCGTGCAGGCCGTTGGGCGTCGCCACGGTGAGCACATCGGCCGCCGGGCCGGTTTGCAGGTATTCTTCGAGCGAAGTGAAGAAGGGCACGCCGGGAAACTCGGCGGCGAGGCCGGGCTGTAGTTCGGCGCGCACGTCAATCAGGGCCGCCAGCTGGGCGTTTTCGTGGCGGGTGACGAGGGCCGCGTGGCGGCGGCCAATGTGGCCCACGCCGCAGATGGCGAAGCGAACGGCGGGTTGAGAGATAGTCAATTTTTGAATTAGAAGTAATAAAACGACCACCAGAGAGCGGTGAGAATAGTGACCAGGCCACCGCCGCAAAAAAACCACCGTCGCCTGCGTGATGGAGCTGGCTGCCAGCTGGTATCGCTGGTACAACAGGAGCCACTCCAGGCCGCAGCAGAACCCGGTGGCCAGGTAAAAACCCGCCAGCACGAGCAGGCCTAGCCAATCCAGGGCTGCCTGATGACCGTGCGAATTAAGTGCCTGCTGCGCATACCAGCACAGGGGATATAGTTCGACAGCGAAAACCAGCGTTAGCATTGCCGCAAACCAAAATTCAATGGTTGAATAATAGCGCACGGGCGAGGTAGGGATTAAGCAAAAAACTTTTTTAACGACGCGGCCACATAATCGACCTGCTCCACCGTCAGCAGCGGATGAATGGGCAGCGACAGCACCGTTTCGCACAGTCGCTCGGCCACCGGGAACTGGCCCGGCTGGTAGCCCAGGTAGGCGTAGGCGGGCTGGGCGTGCACCGGCAGCGGGTAGTAAATCATGGTGGGCACGCCGCAGCGGCGCAGGTGGTTTTGCAGGTCGTCGCGCCGGCCCGACTCGTCAACTTTAATGGTGTACTGGTGGAAAACATGGCTGCTGCGCGCATCGAGGGCCGGAATGGCAATGCCCGGCACGGCGGCCAGGGCGGCATCGTAGCGGGTGGCCACGGCCTGGCGGGCGGCGGTGTTAGCGGGCAGCTGCCGCAGCTTCACCCGCAGCAGGGCGGCTTGTAGGGTGTCGAGGCGGGAGTTCAGGCCGATGCGCTGGTGGTAGTATTTGCGGCTCTGGCCGTGGTTGGCCAGCTGCTGGAGCCGGGCGGCGCGGTCGGCATCGGGAGTGAGGAGCGCGCCGCCGTCGCCGAGGCAGCCCAGGTTTTTCGAGGGGAAAAACGAAGTAGTCCCCACCGCGCCCACCGCGCCTGCAAAG
Organism: Bacteroidota bacterium; assembly: GCA_030853845.1. Taxonomy (GTDB): domain Bacteria; phylum Bacteroidota; class Bacteroidia; order Cytophagales; family Hymenobacteraceae; genus Hymenobacter. Next base: position 18,264 of record JALYUI010000514.1, read on the forward strand.
GCCGTTTCGTGCTCGCTGAACTGGAAAGTGGCTCCCAGAGCCTGGGCGTTGTCCTCAATAAGAGCCACGCCGTGGCGGTTGGCGAGGGTGCGCAGCGCGGCCAGGTCGGCGCACTGCCCGAACAGGTGCACGGCCACAATGGCCCCGGTGCGCGGCGTGAGGGCGGCTTCCACGGCGGCCGGGTCGAGGTTGAACGTGTCGGGGCGCACGTCGGCCAGCACGGGGCGCAGGCCCAGCAGGGCGGCGGCTTCGAGGGTGGCCACGTAGGTGAAAGCGGGCACGATGACTTCGGCTCCGGCCGGCAGCTCCAGGCTCATCAGAGCCAGCGTGAGGGCATCGGTGCCGTTGGCGCAGGGCACCACGTAGGTGCCGCCGAGGTATTCGCCCAACTCGGCCGCAAACTGCTCCACGGCCGGGCCATTAATAAAGGCAGCCGAAGCCAGCACGTCCTGCATGGCCGCGTTCAGTCCCGGTTGCAGGGCCGCGTGCTCGGCTGCCAAATCAAGGAGCTGAATAGGAGTGGGCGGCGCGGGAAGAATGGACACGGAAGAGGGTTTTCGGAATGCCCCCAAAGATAGAAGCCGTCCGGCCGCGCCGGTTGCGCGCGGCACACTGGTCAATTTTTCTTAAACCCGGGCCGGCTTCGGCTGGGGGACTGAAAAGCGGTTTTTTGTGCCGGCCAACGTTGCCGGCAGTGCTTCGCAAAATAACCTCCGGTCGGCCGCTTGCGTTAGCCGAACTGTCATCCTGGGCTGCGAAAGAGTGCAGCCAGGCTATTTTCACCAACAACAACGACTATGAACCAGCCGCTTTCCACTCTTCGTTCCTGTGCCCTGGCCTTGCTGATGGGCAGTATCGCCGTAGCCCAGACCGGCTGTTCGCAAGCCGATAAACAGGAGGTTTCGGCCGGGGGCGACCAGGCATATAATGACCTGGATGCCTTTGTGACCAACACCGAATCCGGGGTCGACTCGGTGGGCGATGAGATGAAGGCCGACTACGACCGCCAATCCGCGCAGATGGAAACCGACTTCCAGGCCAAATATGCGGCCGCCCGTAAAAATGCCGGGCGCGGCGATGATGCCCGCCGCCAGGACCTGGAATCGTTGCAAAACCGCTACATTACCGCCAGCGAAAAGCGCACCGTGAACTGGGATAATCGCACCAAGACCGGCGACCTGGGCCAGTATTACAAACCCAGCAGCCCCGCTGCCCGCCTCACCGCTGCCAATGCCCGTGGTACCTACGAGAGCTTCGTGCAAAACGTGAAGCAGCATCAGCAGCAGTACGACATCAACGACTGGCGCAACATTAATGCCGAGTGGCGCGCGATGGATGAGGCTTACGACAAGGTAAAGGGCGACATTCCGGCCGGCGACCTGGCCGATATTCAGAAGGAAAAGCTGAAATATGCCGCCTTCAAATCGTGGGATAAAACGAAAATCCGCGCCGGCCAGGCTGGCGATGCCGTGAGCAACTCCGCCAGCAACGCGAAAGACGAGGTGAGCAATACCGCCAGCGATGCCAAAGCCGAAACTGCCGACGAACGCAGCCGCGCCGGCCAGGCCATCAGCAATACTGCTTCCGATGTGAAACAGGCGGGCCAAGACGTGGGCCACGGAGCTGCCGAAGTAGGCAAGGACATCGGCCACGGGGCCGCGAAAGCCGGCAAAAAAGTGGGTAATACCGTGAAAGACGTGTTTGACGGCAAAGACGACGAAAAGAAATAATTCGCTAACCATAGCGGATGCCCAAACCGGTTTTTGGCCTTTAGCCGAAAACCGGTTTTTTTCTGTCAGCCCCGCCCGCACTTTAGCGTTACGCCAGCTGCTGCAATAGCCAGTGCAGCTTCAGCAAATCGAACTGCCGCAGACTTGGGGCAGCGGACAGGAGCTGCCGCCGCAGAGCTGGGGCCACGGCCCGTAATACCGTCCGGGCCGCCGGAGCCAGGCCCAGCCGGCGCAGCCGCAACGCTGTTTGCAGCAGCCGCGAATCGGCTCCCAGGCCATCTTCCCGGTACCCCCGGGCCAGGTTGCGCACTGCCTCTTCGCTTTTTTGCAGGAAGATGGCGGCGGGCTCCAGGCCGTCGTGCAGCACCGGATTATCCAGGTGCCGCAGCGGAATGCCTGCGTGGGCCAGCTCCAAACCGAACCGGGTATCCTCGTGCCCGTAGCCCTCCAGGGCTTCATCGAGCGGAAAGCGGCGGAATACCGCTGCTGCCACCAGCGCATTATTGATAGTCAGCTGGGCATAGGGCGCGGCCTGCCGCACGGCCGCCGGGCGGGCTTCGCGCCGGCTCCCGTAGTGCCAGCGCAAGTAGAGGTTGGCGTCAGCCGGAGGATTTGCCTCGTAGCAGGTGCCGCCGATAAGCACCTCGGCCCGGTGCAGCGCAGCGGCGTAGCGACTCAGAAACTGCGTGTCGGGCAGGAGGCTGTCGTTGTCAAGCAGCAGCAGCCACTCGTGCCGAGCGCTGGCTGCCAGCTGGTTGCGAATGGCCGCGCGGCCCACGTTGCGCGGCAGCTCTGCGTAAAAAACGCCTGCTAGGTTAGCCAGCGGTCGGTTTTGGGCACGAATTGCTTCGGCCGAGCCGTCGTCGAGCAGCCGAATTTCGACCGGGCCGGGCCAGTCGGGCACCTGCGCCAGCAGCGCGTAGCTGAGTGGGCCGACGGGCTGGTTGTAAACCGGAATAAGAATGGAGAGGCCGGGCACGGTGCCAGCAGCTAACCCGCCACCATCGGCCGGGCCGAATCAAGCAGTTCGCCATCCTTGCACGTGAGCACGCGGTGGGGGTATTGCTCAATGAGCTGGAAATTGTGAGTGGCCATGAGAATGGCCGTGCCGGCGTTGTTGATTTCGCCAAACAGCTGCATGATGCTGGCCGAAACTTCGGGGTCGAGGTTGCCGGTGGGCTCGTCGGCCAGCATCAGCACGGGCTCGTTGAGCATGGCGCGGGCGATGACCACGCGCTGCTGCTCGCCGCCCGAGAGGCGGTGCGGCATGCGGTTGGCCGCGCCGCTCAGGCCCACGCGCACCAGCACGTCGGAAATGCGCTGCTGTTTTTGCGATTTGCCCTTCCAGCCGGTCGCGTTGAGCACGAACATCAGGTTTTCGGCCACGGTGCGGTCGCCCAGCAGCTGGAAATCCTGGAACACGATGCCCAGCTTCCGGCGCAAAAAAGGCACTTTGCCGGCCGCCAGCTTTGGCAGCACAAAGCCCGCCACCGTGCCCGACCCGCTCTGCAGCGGCAGGTCGGCATATAAGGTCTTCAGCAGCGACGATTTACCCGAGCCAGTGCGCCCTACCAGGTAGGCAAAGGCACCCTTTTCCAGCGAAAAGGTAACGCCCTGCAACACGGCCTGCTGCTCCTGCATAATGGTAGCCTCGTGCAGCTCGATTACATTCTCTGTCTGGACCACGGATTAGTCGGGTTTAGCGGATTTATTCATGTTTCGAGCACGGGAGTCGGGCGCTTGGTTACAGTTGCGATACTACACGTAGCGGCAAAAGCAGCCGGGGCGTTGCCACCGCCCCGGCCCGGTGGCCCCACAAATTTGCCGGATTTCAGCCAATCAATCGGTTTTGAAACCCGATTAATCCGAAAAGTCCGACGAATCCGCGGCTTAAGCAGCGCACAGTTCAGACCGTCAGGGGCTGTAGTTTCCCGAATTCCAGTCCCGAAATGACGGCGGCCAACTCGGTTTCCTTGCCTTCGAGGCCATAGCGGTGCAGGTCCTTCAGCGGCCGGTCGGCCCGGAAATAGGCGACGAGGATAAATTCTTCATTCCGCAGCTGAATGTAGTCGGGAATTTTGGCCTTGCCTTTTACTTTGATGATGTACATACGCTTGATGTGATAATTGTTTGATGTGCTGATGTGCCGTGAGGATGCCGGTTTCAGGGTAATTGTGGGCAGCACATCAAAAAATCAGCACACTCAGGAATTTACCTTCTTGTGGTCGGCCAGGAAAGTGGCGAGGCCCTTATCCGTGAGCGGATGGTTGAGCAAGCCGTTGATGACGCTGAGCGGACAGGTCACGACATCGGCCCCGATTTCGGCGCACTGAATCAGGTGGGGCACGTGGCGCACCGAGGCGGCCAGCACTTCGGTGGCGTAGCCGTAGTTACTGAAAATCTGCACAATCTGCTCTACCAGCTGCAAGCCGTCGGCCCCAATGTCGTCGAGCCGGCCCACGAAGGGCGAAACATAGGTAGCACCGGCTTTGGCCGCCAGCAGGGCCTGCCCGGCCGTAAAAATCAGCGTGCAGTTGGTTTTGATGCCCTTGTCCGAGAAATACTTAATGGCTTTCACGCCATCCTTAATCATCGGCACTTTCACCACGATGTTGGGGTGCAGCTCGGCCAGCTCCTCCCCCTCGCGCACCATGCCCTCAAAATCGGTGGCAATCACTTCCGCCGAAACGTCGCCGTCGACCAGCTCGCAAATCTGGCGGTAGTGGGCCATCACGCCATCTACGCCCTTAATGCCCTCTTTGGCCATTAGCGAGGGATTGGTAGTTACGCCATCGAGGACGCCCAACTCAACGGCTTCGCGGATTTCAGCCAGATTAGCGGTATCGAGAAAGAATTTCATAGGGAATGTAAGTACTTGGTATCAGGTAGTCAGTAGCCTGATAGCAACAGTTAAACAAGTATTTGTCTGACTATTGACTACCTGATACCAAGTACCTCAAAAGAAAAGGAATCGGCCCCAAAGCTACTCATTGGCCCGCTAAAAGCGGAATGAAGCAGCATCGGGGCCGACGCGAAAGGGCAAAAAAAAGCAAGCCAAAATCGCACCGCTACAACCACTTACCCTTGCTACCTTCCGGTCCTGGGGGAGTTCAGCAGGAGCTGGTCGTTCTGACTTGCCGATGCAAAGGTAATCACGGATTCGTCGGATTTGGTAAGGATTTTACGGATTTTGCAGGGATGCCAGCCTGATACGGGCGCATGTGGCTGGTAAGGGGTTGATTGATTTGGAAATGGACCGGGAGCCGCACGGTAGAAATCCTTTTTCGTGTTCCGGTTATCGTGCACAAAATCCGTGAAATCCGGGGAATCCGCTTAAATCCGTGAGTAGCTTTGCGGCATGGAACGACTTATCATCCTTGATTTCGGCTCGCAGTACACGCAATTGATAGCCCGGCGCATCCGCGAATTGCACGTGTTCTGCGAAATTCACCCCTACACCCACGCCCCGAACCTCATCCTCAGCGATGATATTCGGGGCGTTATTCTTTCCGGCTCGCCTTGCTCGGTGCGCGACGCCGATGCCCCCAACCCCGACCTCAGCCACTTGCTGGGCCAGGTGCCGGTGCTGGGCGTGTGCTACGGCGCGCAGCTGCTGGCCCAGCAGGGCGGGGGCGAAGTGCTGCCCGCCACCATCCGCGAGTACGGCCGGGCCCGGCTGTCGTCGCTGGATGCCGCTTCGCCGCTGCTGGCTGAGATGCACCTGGAATCACAGGTCTGGATGTCGCACGGCGATACTATTCAGCGCCTGCCGATGGGCTACGACATCATCGCCAGCACGCCCGAAGTAGCGGTGGCCGCCTTCAAAATCGACGGCCAGGATACCTACGGCATCCAGTTCCACCCCGAGGTAACGCACTCCACCGAGGGCAAGCAGCTGCTGCACAACTTCGTGGTGAACATCTGCCAGTGCGCCCAAAGCTGGACGCCCGACCACTTCGTGGATTCGGCGGTGGAAGCCCTGCAAAACACCATCGGCCCCGACGACCAGGTAATTCTCGGCCTTTCCGGCGGCGTGGATTCCAGTGTGGCGGCCCTGCTGCTGCACCGCGCCATCGGCCCGCGCCTGCACGGCATTTTCGTCGATAATGGCCTGCTGCGGCAGGATGAGTTTGCCACCGTATTGAAAGCCTACGAAGGCTTGGGCCTGAACGTGACCGGCGTGAACGCCGCCCCCGAATTCTATGCCGCCCTGGCTGGCATCAGCGACCCGGAAGGCAAGCGCAAGGCCATTGGCCGCACCTTCATCGAGGTGTTCGACCGTGAGGCGCAGAAGGTGGAAGGTGCCCGATGGCTGGCCCAGGGCACTATATATCCCGATGTGATTGAGTCGGTATCGGTGCACGGCTCGTCCGTCACCATCAAAAGCCACCACAACGTGGGCGGCCTGCCGGAGAAGATGAACCTGAAAATTGTGGAGCCGTTACGCATGCTCTTCAAGGATGAGGTGCGCGAAGTGGGCGCGGCGCTAGAGCTGCCCGCCGACATCCTCAACCGCCACCCCTTCCCCGGTCCCGGCCTGGGCATCCGCATCCTCGGCGACATTACCCCCGAAAAAGTGGACCTGCTCCAGCGAGCCGACGGCGTGTTCATCAACCTGCTGAAACAGCACGGCCTCTACGAGCACGTGTGGCAGGCGGGTGCCATGCTGCTGCCCGTGCAAAGCGTGGGCGTGATGGGCGACGAGCGCACCTACGAGCGGGTAGTGGCCCTGCGCGCCGTGACCAGCGTGGACGGCATGACTGCCGACTGGGCGCATTTACCCTATGATTTCCTGGCGGAAGTGAGCAATAAAATCATCAACCAGGTGCGCGGAATTAACCGCGTGGTGTACGATATTTCGAGCAAGCCGCCGGCCACGATTGAGTGGGAGTAAGCACGATGCTTAACGAATAGCAGAACGTCATGCTGAGCGCAGTCGAAGCATCTCACGTGTGGTAGTAAACCCTGTCGATTGGATTACTATTGCACGCGAGATGCTTCGACCGCACTCAGCATGACGTTCTTTTTTGCATCCTTAATTCAACCGCAACCATGCGCTTCCATTGCCTCCAACACATGCCCGCCGAAGGCCCCGGCCACGCGGCCGACTGGCTGGCGGCGCACGGCCACTCGCTCACGTTTACCAAACTGTTCGAGTCCAACCCGGTATTTCCGGACTTGCCCGCCTTCGACGGCTTGCTGATTCTGGGTGGGGCCATGAGCGTACACGACGAGGAAAACCTGCCCTGGCTGCGTGCGGAAAAGGTGTTCATCCGCGAAGCACTGCGGGCAGGTAAGATTACGCTGGCCATTTGTCTGGGCGCGCAGCTGGTAGCCGAGGCGCTGGGTGGCGAGGTACGGCCCAACCACGCGCCGGAAATCGGCTTCTGGACGGTGCGGTTTTCGGTGAAGTCGCTGGAGCATCCGCTGCTGCGCGGGTGGCCGGAAAAGGCTGCCTTGCTGCACTGGCACCTGGATACGTTTACGGTGCCACCGGGCGCTATGCGGGTGGGCATGTCGGCGGCCACGGCTACGCAGGGCTTCGTGTGGGGCGATGGCGTGATTGGCCTGCAGTTTCACCCTGAAATGACCGTGCCGATGGTGGAGCAGCTTATGGCATTTGAAGGCCACGAGCAGGCCGAGGAACAGGAATTCGTGCAAACGGCCGAGCAGATTCGCGCTAAGTTGAAATCCGTCTGGAAGGGGCGCAAGCTGCTGGAAGTGCTACTGGAGAATCTGGTGGCGCTGCACGAGGGGGAAATGTCTTCGCTGGGAAACTAAAACCCCTTCGGTAGCTCAATTCCCTTGATTGTCTTGTACAAGCTCAACGCATTCTGGTCCGTCATGCCGGCAATAAAATCCGTCAGTAGCAGGATTTTTTCATAAGCCGAAACATCCGCCTGCTGGCCTTCGGCGCGGAACTGCTCGGGGAGCAGCAGAAGCAGCTTGCGGCTGCGGTGGCCCTGGCTGGCATCAAAAATGGCTGTGAGGAAGGCATCGAGCAGGCCACCCAATACCTCAAAGCCGGCCGCTTCGATTTCGAGGACCGGGCGGCTGCGGTAGAGCTGGTTGATACTCAGGCGCTGCACTTCCTGCAAATCGGCCCAGCAACTGAGTTCTTTGATAAGGGACTGGTCATAGGTACCGCGCAGGATGGCAGGGGCATGGTGGCCAAATAGTACCGCCAGCTCCGCCACCAGCTTGCCGATGAGGCGGGCGCGGATGTAGCCCAGCTCCTCGCGCCAGTCGTGCCAGAGCACGCTGCTGACGCGGCCGGCCGGGTCGTTGAGCATGCGCTTAAGTAGGGGCAGGCCGGTTTCGGGGGCGATAAGGCCGAGCTTCAGGCCGTCTTCGAAGTCGATGATGCGGTAGCAAAGGTCGTCGGCGGCTTCGACCAGGAAGGCCTACGGGTGGCGGTGGTAGAAGCCATTGGCGGCATCCTTGGCCAGCAGGCCCAGTTCCTGCGCGACGTGCTGAAAACGGACGCTTTCGGTCTGGAAATGGCCATATTTCTTTTCGGAAGCGCCGCCGGTTCTCGCAACTTCCGGCACCACACTGGGCTTGGGGTATTTTGTGAATGCGCCCAGCGTGGCGTAGGTGAGGCCCAGGCCGGCGGTGCCGGTGCTGTGCGCCGCGTAGGTGTGGGTG
>JALYUI010000524.1 GCA_030853845.1 Bacteroidota bacterium
GGCCGCAGCTCCGGCACCCGCGAAGAAATTATTGAAAGTCATGGTGGGGATGAGTCTATGAGGTTGGTTCAAGCTGAGCGTCATGCAGAGCGCAGCGAAGCATCTTGCCCGCTTCGTTGCCTTCAGCAGTGATTACTACAGCAGTAAAGATGCTTCGCTGCGCTCTGCATGACGCTCAGCTTGAACCAACCTCATAGACTCATCCCCACCATGACTTTCAATAATTTCTTCGCGGGTGCCGGAGCTGCGGCCCTACTGGCCCTCGGCACACTGGGCACCACGTCCTGCAACAAGGAGTTCATCGACCTGAACGACCCCACCCGCCTGCCCAGCTCCCTGGGCTACACCGACTCGCTGAGCATCGTGACCGGCGTGACGGCGGCCTACTCCTCGTTGCAGGACATCTATGGCAACGGCAGCAACCGGGGCCTGTTCGTGTACGCCGAAATACCCTCGGACAATAGCTTCGCGGTGACTTCGGGCGAGGCGCTCAACGAGTTCAACGACTTTAGCTTTTCCGGCCTCAACCCGCGCCTGCCCAGCCAGTGGCAGGTAACGTACCGGGCCATTGCGCGCTGCAACATTATTCTGAGCCGGGCCGGGGCCGTGAAACTCACCGACGCCACCCGCAACCGCTTTTTTGGCGAAGTACGCTTCATCCGGGCGCTGGCCTACTTCAACGCCGTGCGCATCTGGGGCGACATCCCGCTGGTGACCAGCGAAATCACGTCCATCGCCGACGCCTACCAGTTTGGCCGCGCCCCCAAGGCCCAGGTGTACGCCACGATTGAGGAAGACCTAGCTTTTGCCGAAGCCAACCTGCCCGCCACCCAAACCGGGGCCAACCTGGGCCGCGCCACCAAAGGGGCCGCCCAGGGCCTGCTGGGCAAGGTGCTGCTGACGGAGAAGAAGTACAGCGACGCCGCCACTGCCCTGAAAAAAGTCATCGATGGCAATGCCTACGCGCTGCAAGCCAACTACGCCAACATCTTTCTGACCAGCAATGAGATGAATACCGAAATTCTGGCTGCGGCGCGCTACACCAAGGGCGCCCTGGGATTGGGCAGCTACTTCAGCACCTGGTTTATGCCCATTCTGCCGGCGGCATTGGCTATTACGGTGAACAACAACGCGAGCCAGGGCCAGCAGTTCAACTCCGTGGACCCCGACCTGGTGGCCGCCTTCGCCGGCAGCGGGCCGACCGATGTGCGAGCCGCCGCCTCGTTTGGCTCATCGGGTACCGGTGCAGCTACCATCTACTACACCAAGAAGTATAACGACGTGCCGACCAGCGCCTTCGACGCCGAAAACGACTGGATTATCCTGCGCTACGCCGACGTGCTGCTCATGTACGCCGAGGCCGTGAACGAGGGCGGCACCATCACCCCCGCCGCGCTCGATGCCGTGAACCGTGTTATCCGCCGCTCGCGCAACCTGCCGGTGGCCACGCCCGCCCCGGCCGTCGACCTGCCCGCCTCCATCAGTCAGGCCGCCCTGCGCACCCGCCTGGAGCTGGAGCGCCGCCTGGAGCTGAATTTCGAAGGCCACCGCTGGTTCGACCTCGTGCGCACCGACCGCGCCCTGCCCGTAATGAATGCCTTGTTCACCAGCCTCGGCATCAAGAATATTGATGCCCACAACTTGGTGTTTCCGCTGCCCATCCAGGAAATCCAGACCAACCCGATTCTGACCCAGAACCCGGGCTACAACTAAGGAGGGCTGAACTGAGAAGAAATGGAACGTCATGCAGAGCGCAGCGCAGCGGAGTCGAAGCATCTCTACCGCTTCGTTGAACCGTATTGATTACTGCTGCGGTAGAGATGCTTCGGCAAGCTCAGCATGACGTTCTGCTGTTTCGTTCGACTGCCCTTTTCCAACCCCTCCTTCCCCTTGCTTATGACCCACCCCACCCCGCTGAAAATGCTGCTGCTGGCCCTGATAAGCTGCTTTAGCATCTTCGGCAACCTGTCGGCCCAGGCCCAGACCAGCCTGATTCAGAATGCGCCGGGCCGCCGCGTGCTCAGCCTCAACGGCAGTTGGAACTACATCATCGACCCCTACGAAAACGGCTTTTATGACTACCGCCGCGAGGCGTTCGACAAGTCGGCCACCGGCAAAGGGGGCTACTACGACAACGCCAAGCCCAGCAATTCGCAGGAGCCCGAGCTGATTGAGTACGACTTCGACCACTCGGCCGCCATGCAGATTCCGGGCGACTGGAACTCGCAGGATGCCAAGCTGCTGTACTACGAAGGCACCGTGTGGTTCAAGAAGGATTTCAAGCTGAAGCCGACGGCCGGGAAGCGCTACTTCCTGTATTTCGGGGCCATCAACTACGAGGCCCACATTTACCTGAACGGCAAGAAGCTGGGCATGCACAAGGGCGGCTTCACCCCCATTCAACTGGAAATCACCGATAAGCTGAGCGCCACCGGCGACAACTTCGTGGTGGTGAAGGCCGACAACACCCGCCACGCCGAGGAAGTCCCCACCATCAACACCGACTGGTGGAACTACGGCGGCATCACCCGCGACGTGTACATCGCCGAAACGCCCGGCACCTTCATCGTCGATTACAAGGTGCAGCTGGCCAAAAACGACCTGGCCAACCTTGCCGGCTACGTGCAGCTCGACGGCCCCGAAAAAGCCGGCCAGACCGTGACGCTGAACATTGCTGAAGCCGGTCTGAAACAGACCCTGAAAACCGACGCCGACGGCCGCGCCACCTTCCGGCTGCCCGCCAAAAAGCTCAAACTGTGGTCGCCGCTGAGCCCCAAGCTCTACGCCGTGACGCTGACCAACGGCGCGGAAACGGTGCAGGACAAAATCGGCTTCCGCACCATTCAGACGCGCGGGCAGGACATTCTGCTGAACGGCAAACCCACGTTCCTGCGCGGCATTTCCATTCACGATGAAAACCCGCTGATTCCGGGTCGGGCGCGTGGCGAAGGCGACCTGCGCATGCTGCTTACCTGGGCCAAGGAGCTGGGCTGCAACTACGTGCGCCTGGCTCACTACCCCCACAACGAAATTATGCTGAAGCTGGCCGACGAAATGGGCCTGCTGGTCTGGGCCGAAGTGCCGGTGTATTGGACCATTGCCTGGGAAAACCCTGCCACCTACCAAAACGCCGAAACCCAGCTCTCCGACCTGGTTTCGATGGGGAAAAACCGGGCCAGCGTGGTGGTGTGGTCCATCGGCAACGAAACGCCGCTCGGCGATGCGCGCCTGAAGTTCATGAGCCGCCTCGCCACCAAAGCCCGCGCCCTCGACGACACCCGCCTCATTGCCGCCGCCCTGGAGCTGCACCGCACCCCCGACAACGTGGTGCACGTGGACGACCCCCTCGGCGAATACCTCGACCTGGCCAGCTTCAACGAGTACGCTGGCTGGTACTGGGGCGGCAAGCCCAGCGAAATCACCAAGTACACCTTCGACATCAAGTACAACAAGCCGGTGGTCATCAGCGAGCTGGGCGGCAGCGCCCTCGCCGGCTACCACGGCGACGCCGAGACGCGCTGGAGCGAGGAGTACCAGGAGTCCCTCTACATCAACCAAATCAAGATGCTGAGCACCATCCAGGGCCTGCGCGGCCTCACGCCCTGGATTCTGGTGGACTTCCGCGCCACCCGCCGCCAGCACCCGGTGTACCAGAACGGCTTCAACCGCAAGGGCCTGATTTCGAACACCGGGCAGAAGAAAAAGGCGTTTTATGTGCTGCAGGAATATTACCGGCAGCAGGCAGCTAAGTACGACGGGAAATGATGATTATCCAGAACTGCCAGGCGTCAACCTCGCCCCCCGGCCCCAAAGGGGTCCCGTGAGGTGACCCGCCTGCTGACTGCCGCACTTCTGTTAGCAGGTTTCACCGCCCACGCCCAAACGCCCCGCGACAGCGCCGAATACACCCTGCGCGTCGCCGCCAAAAAGACCATCAACAACTCTACCGTCGACGGCAAGGCCGGCTTCGCGGAGTATAAGAACTACCCCACCCGCACCATCGCCACGCTGCAAAACTTCACCCCGGCCACCACTAAGCTGGACAAGTATGGCGGGCGGCTCGATAAGAAAACCAAGGCCACCGGCTTCTTCCACGTGGATAAAATAAATGGCCGCTGGTGGGCCGTGGACCCCGACGGCTACTACTTCCTGCACAACGCCCCCAACGACGTGCAGCCCGGCGGTTCCGAGCGCACCCAACAGGCACTGAAGGCGAAGTACGGCGACCGCGCCGGCTGGATGGCGGCTACCCGCAAGTTCCTCCTGGCCAATGGCTTCAATGGCACCGGCGCATGGTCGGCCACCCCGGAGATTCAGGCGGAAAACGCGAAGGCCGACAAGCCGCTGGCCTACACCATCAACCTCGATTTGATGAGTGGCTACGGCAGCAAGCGCGGCGGCACCTACGTGCAGCCCGGCCACAAAGGCTACCCCAATGACGTGATTTTCACCTTCGACCCCGGCTTCCCGGAATTTGTGGAGGAGCGCGCCAAAGCCCTGGCCAAGAACCGGAAAGACAAAAACCTATTCGGCTATTTCTCCGACAATGAGATGCCGCTGCTGCGCAAAAACCTCGACGGCTACCTGACGCTGCCCGTGACCGAGCCCGGCTACGTGGCCGCCAAAAAGTGGGCCGACGAGCACAGCATCACCCTTGCCACCATTACCGACCAGAACCGGCAGGATTTCCTGGCCTTCGCCGCCGACCGCTACTTCAGCATCGTGGCCACGGCCCTGAAGAAGTACGACCCCAACCACATGTACATCGGCTGCCGCTTCCACGGGGCACAGCGCTACTACCCGGAGCTGATGCGCGTGGCCGGCAAGTACCTCGATGCCATCAGCATCAATTACTACAACAACTGGACGCCCGAGAAACGCTGGGTGGCCGACTGGGAGCAGGTTTCGGGCAAGCCGTTTATCGTGACCGAATGGTACGTGAAGGGCGAGGACGCGCCCGGCCTGGCCAACACCGCCGGGGCCGGCTGGGTGGTGAAGACCCAGGCCGACCGGGGCCGCTTCTACCAGAATTTCACGCTCGGCTTGCTCGAATCGAAGAATTGCGTGGGCTGGCACTGGTTCAAATACCAGGACAACGACCCGACTTTAATTGGTGCCGAACCCTCCAACACCAACGCCAACAAAGGCATCGTCGACAACACCCTGGAGCCCTACCCGGCGCTGCTCGACCAGATGCGTGAGCTGAACTTCCAGATGTATCACCTGGCCGATTTTTTCGACCAGCGCCCGCTGCAGTAACCCATGAAAAACGCCCGCATACTCCTGCTCAGCCTGTCGTTGCTGGCCCTGCTGCCAGTGGCTGGCTTGCGGGCGCAAGCGCTGAAACCCCGCCTCCGCCAAGTGGTGAGCCCACCGGTTCACAGGGAGAAATTCCAGCTCTACCTGCTGATTGGACAATCGAATATGGCCGGGCGCGGCGCGGTGGAAGCCCAGGACACCCTGCCTAACCGCCATGTGCTGCGCCTGAACCCGGCTGGGCAATGGGAGGTGGCCAAAGACCCGATTCATTTCGATAAAGCCATTGCCGGCGTGGGACCGGGGCTGACTTTCGGCCGCCTAATGGCCGCGCCGGACACTACCGTCACCATCGGGCTGATTCCGTGCGCGGTGGGCGGCTCGGGCATCGACGCCTGGACGCCTGGGGCCTATTTTTCTGATACCAAAACCCATCCCTACGATGCCGCCCTGGCCCGCGCCCGAACCGCGATGCAAAGGGGCACGCTGGCCGGCATTATCTGGCACCAGGGCGAGTCGGACAGCAGCCCCGGGAAAAGCGCCGTGTACCAGCAGAAGCTAAAGCTGCTTATCAAGCAATTGCGGACTGATTTGCAAGCGCCTGCCCTGCCCTTCGTGACCGGGCAACTACCGGCTTTCCAGATTTATAAAACCGGTGCTGACGGCCAGACGCAGCTTAACGACTCGGCCATGCGCATCAACGCAGCCGTAGCCACGTTGCAAAAGCAGGTACCGAACTACGCTTTTGTGACGGTTGAGGGCACGGGCGACATCGGCGACCACACCCACTTCAACGCCCGCTCCGCAAGGCTGCTGGGGCAACGCTATGCGGCGGCCATGCGGCAATTGCAACGCCCGGCTCGGCGTAGGCGATAAGCTCAATATCATTCACTAAAACTACCCTTTCTTCATTTCCTGCTTCTCCGGACTCGCCTGGAAACCCTGTGCTTACCTGGCGGCCGCTGGCCATTTCGGAGTCCGAAAAACAGCTGCCCCGATTGGAATTGCGCCTCACGAAAATGGTGGGAACGTAAGACTGAGGCCCCGACCGGGGCAGCTGTGGCCGGTGGCCGCCAGAATGCACAAACCCTGTTTATCAGCCAACCGCCCGGCTTTCCTCCTGCCCCCGCATGAATCTTTCGTTTCCTAAGTCGCTGCTGCTGTTGCTCGGGCTATTGTCCGGCCCGGCCGCTTTGGCGCAAAAAAAGAAACCGGTACCGGCCCCCACCGCTGCCCGCCCCGCCGACGTGGAGCGGCGCGTGGCCGACCTGCTCGCCCAGATGACGCTGGAAGAGAAAGTGGGCCAGCTCAACCAGTATTCCGGCCGCGAGGTAACCGGCCCGGCCAGCGACCGCAAGAACACGCTGCTGGCCAGCATCCGCGCCGGGCAGGTGGGCTCGATGCTGAACGTGAAGGGCGTACACGATACCCGCGAAATCCAGGCCGAAGCCCTGAAATCGCGCCTGCACATCCCGCTGCTGTTCAGCCTCGACGTCATTCACGGCTACCAGACCACCTTCCCGATTCCGCTGGGCGAGGCCGCTTCCTGGGATTTAGAAGCTATCCGGCTGGGCGCGCACGTGGCAGCCCGCGAGGCCGCCGCGTCCGGCATTCACTGGACGTTTGCGCCGATGGTGGACATTGGCCGCGACCCGCGCTGGGGCCGCGTGATGGAAGGCGCGGGCGAGGACCCCTACCTCGGCGCGCTGATTGCGAAGGCCCGCGTGCTGGGTTTTCAGGGCGAGAAGCTGGGCGGCACCGATGCCGTGATGGCCTGCGCCAAGCACTTCGCGGCTTACGGTGCCGCCATTGGCGGGCGCGACTACAATGCCGTGGACCTGAGCCCGCAGCAGCTCTGGGAAATCTACCTACCGCCCTTCAAAGCGGCCGCCGATGCCGGCGTGGCCACGTTCATGAACTCCTTCAATGCCCTGAACGGCATCCCGGCCACCGGCAACGCCTATTTGCAGCGCGACATTCTGAAAGGCCAGTGGCAGTACCCCGGCTTCGTGGTGAGCGACTGGGGCTCCATCGCCGAGCTGGCCAACTGGGGCTACGCGAATGATAAGAAAGATGCGGCCCTAAAGGCCATCACGGCCGGCTCCGACATGGACATGGAAGGCGACGCCTACCACCAGAACCTCGCGCAGCTGGTGACCGATGGCCAGGTGAAAGTCGACCTCGTGGATGATGCCGTGCGCCGCATTCTGCGCAAGAAATTCGAGCTGGGCCTGTTCGATGACGCTTACCGGTTTTCGGATGAGAAGCGCGAGATGCAGGTGCTGGCCGACCCGCAAAACCGCGCCGCCGCCCGCCAGATGGCCCGGAAATCCCTGGTGCTGCTGAAGAACGAAAACGCCACCCTGCCCCTCGCCCAAACGCTGCGCCGCATTGCCCTCATCGGCCCCCTCGCCAAAGCCAAACGCGACCTCGACGGCAGCTGGGCCGTGGACACTGACACCACCCGCATCACCTCGCTCTACGACGGCCTGCGCCAGCGCGCCGGCAAAGCCACCGAGCTGCTCTACGCCAAAGGCTGCAACGTTTCTGACGATAGCCGCGCCGGTTTCGGGCAGGCCGTGGCCATCGCCCAAAGCGCCGACCTCATCGTCCTCACCGTGGGCGAAGCCTGGGATATGAGCGGCGAGGCTAAATCGCGCACCGACCTCCACCTGCCCGGTGTGCAGGAGGAGCTTTTCAAAGCCCTCAAAGCTACCGGCAAGCCCGTTGTCGTGGTCATTTTCGGCGGCCGGCCGCTCATTTTCGACACTATTGCCGGGCAGGCCGACGCCATTCTCTACGCTTGGTGGCCCGGCTCGGAAGGCGGCACCGCGCTGGCCGACGTGCTCTACGGCGACTATAACCCTGCCGGCAAGCTGCCCATCACCTTCCCGCGCAGCGTGGGCCAGATTCCCATTGCTTACAACCTGCAATACCACACCGGCCGCCCTATCACCAAGCCCGGCGAAACCCGCTACAAGTCGGCCTACATCGACTCGCCCAACACCCCGCGCTACGCCTTCGGCTACGGCCTGAGCTACACCAGTTTCAAATACTCCGACCTGAAAATCAGCCGCTCAGCTATGAAGTCTGGCGAGGCGGTGCAGGTCAGCTTCATGCTCACCAACACCGGCAAAGTGGCGGGCGAAGAAGTGGCCCAGCTCTACCTGCGCGACCTCGTGGCGTCCGTGGTGCGCCCCCTCAAAGAGCTGAAGGATTTCCGCAAAATCAGCCTCCGGCCCGGCGAAAGCAAAACCATCACCTTCACCATCGACCAGGACAAGCTGGCCTTCTACAACTCGAAGCTGGAATGGGCGGCCGAGCCCGGCAAGTTCAACCTCATGGTCGGCAGCGCCTCCGATGATATCCGGCTGGAAGGTGCGCTGGAGCTGCTGTAGAACAACTTTTGAACGTCATGCCCGAACGTCATACTGAGCGTAGCGCAGCGAAGTCGAAGTATCTCTACCGCGCAAGTAATCCAACCGGCTGCAACGAAGCGGTAGAGATGCTTCGGCAAGCTCAGCATGACGTTCACACATGATGTTCTGATTATTTAAACAACTAAAATCTACGCAATTCGCTCCCCTTTATGCCCTCCCTCAATCAGTTCTCATTAGCCAATAAAGTTGTCGTCATCACCGGGGCTACCGGGGTACTGGGCGAAGCCCTGTCGCTGGCCGTGGCCGAGGCCGGCGCAAAAGTGGCCATTCTGGGCCGCAATGCCGAACGGGCTGAGGCCCGGGCCGCCGCCATCCGGGCCATGGGGGGCGAGTGTCTGGTTATGTTGGGCGACGTGCTCGATGCCGCCCAGATGCACGCTGCCTGCGATACCATCCTGAAAGCCTGGGGCCGCATCGACGGGCTGGTGAATGCGGCCGGCGGCAACATGCCGGGTGCCACCGTCGGCCCCGCCCAAGACTTGTTCGATGTGGGCATTGAAGACACCCGCCGGGCGGTCGATTTGAACCTGTTCGGCACCGTGATTCCGACCACCGTATTTGGCCGCGTGATGGCGACGCAGGGCAGCGGCTCCATCGTCAATTTCTCGTCGCTCACGGCCCAACGACCCCTCACCCGCGTGATGGGCTATACGCTGGCCAAAACCGCCATCGAAGGCTACACCCGCTGGATGGCCACCGAGCTGGGCCTGCGCTACGGCGGCGGGGTGCGCATGAATGCCATCGCCCCGGGTGTGTTCCTCACCGAGC
>JALYUI010000683.1 GCA_030853845.1 Bacteroidota bacterium
GGTGGGCCTGGTGCTGGGCGTAGAAATATTCGGCCTCATCGGGCTGGTGGTGGGGCCGCTGCTTGTCTCGTACTTCCTGGTATTGATGGAGGTGTTCCGCCGCGAGAACCGGGCGCACCGGCAGGCCCAGACGGCCGGGCCGCAGGTGGTGGCCGCACCCGAGCCGGCCCCGGAGGGCTGAGGTCGCGGGCTTTACTGCTCCTGCTACTTTTGGGGTGAATTCAGCCAGTGCTAGTCTTCCTGCTCCATTCATTACGTCGCTATGCCCAACATTCAACCTAAAATCACGCCCATCTACCAAACATCCGTTTTCAAGTTTGAAGACCTGGATGCGGTGCAGCAGTATTTCGACGAGCCGGGCAGCCGCTACCTGTACTCGCGCAACGGCAACCCCAATTCCGACGAGCTGGCCGGGGCCGTGAGCGAGTGGGAGGGCGGCGTGGGCGCGGTGGCCACCGGCTCGGGCATGGCGGCCATTTTCGCGGCCCTGCTCACCTACTGCCAGGCCGGCGACCACGTGCTGTGCGCGGCCGACATTTACGGCGGCTCGGCGGCGCTGCTGAACCTGGAGCTTTCGCGCCTGGGCATTACGGTGACGTATGTGCCGTTCGAGCACCTGTACGACCTGGCGGCCTACGTGCAGCCCACCAGCCGGCTGCTGCTCTGCGAAACCATGAGCAACCCGCTGCTGCGCGTGGTAGACCTGCGCGCCGCCGCCGACCAGTGCCAGCGCCACGGCCTGAAGCTGGTGGTCGACAACACGTTTTCGACTCCGGCCCTGACCCGGCCACTGGAATACGGGGCCGACCTCGTGCTGCACAGCGTGACCAAATACCTCGCCGGCCACTCCGACGTGACGGCCGGGGCGGTGGTGGCCCACACCGCCACCGACGCGGCCCGCCTGCGCCAGATTGGCGTGGTGTTCGGCCTCACCTTAAGCCCGATGGAAAGCTGGCTGAGCGTACGGGGCCTGAAAACCCTGCGCCTGCGCGTAGCCGCCCACTCCGAAAATGCCCTGGCCGTGGCCGGATTCCTGGCCGCGCACCCGGCCGTGCAGGCCGTGTACTACCCCGGCCTGGCGACGCACCCCCAGCACGCGCTGGCCGCCGCACAGGGCGGCGGGCGCTTCGGCGGTATGCTTTCGATGCGCCTGCCTGATGACGCGGCGGTGGTCAACCGCTTCATGCAGCGCAGCCAGCGGTTTCCATTCGCGCCCTCGCTGGCGGGCGTCGATTCGTCGTGCTCGCACCCGCTGCACACTTCGCACCGGGCCCTCACCGATGCGCAGCGGGCCGAGCTGGGCATCACCGTAGGGCTGGTACGGCTGAGCGTGGGCATTGAGCCGGTGGAGGAGCTGCTGGCCGATTTGGCGCAGGCACTGGACTAGCAGCCGGGGCTGAATAGGCGGATTTGAGGGAGTGGTAAAGTCAGGGAGGCTTGGGTTGGGATGGTTAGAAGCCAGTAGTTTATGGGAGGAGTTGCGCTGGCTCGAAAGTCCTGCCCGGGGCTTTTCTGGGCTTGCCGGCGGGGGAGGGCGGCGTTGTTTTGTATCGGTTCTGACGGCGCAACGACTGACGCACGGCCCGAACCGGACTTCAACCCAACCCCCTTCTGATGAAAGCTGCTTCGCCCCGTTTGCCTTTGCCCCTCAAACTTGTTTTCTCGGCCTTTCTGCTGGTGATGGTGCCGGTGTATTACCAGAACTACGGCCCCACCAATTTCCTCTATTTCTGCGATATTTCGCTGCTGCTGTGCCTGGTGGCCCTCTGGACCGAGCACCCGCTGCCGGCTTCGATGGCGGCAGTCGGCATTCTGGTGCCGCAGGCGCTGTGGTGCCTCGATTTTGTGAGCGAGCTGCTGGGGCTGCACCTGGTGGGCCTCACGGGCTACATGTTCGACGCCAACCGTTCGCTGTTTCTGCGGGGGCTGTCGTTTTTTCACGGCTGGCTGCCCTTCCTGCTGGTGTTTCTGGTGAAGCGCCTGGGCTACGACCGCCGCGCCCTGCTGGGCTGGACGGGGCTGGGCTGGGGCCTGTGCCTGGTGGCTTACTTCTGCCTGCCCCCAGCCGGCACCGTGCTGGCCGATGCGAAAATCCCGGTCAACATCAACTACGTGTTTGGCTTCGACGATGCCCACCCCCAAAGCTGGCTGCCCGCCCCCGCCTACCTGCTGGCCTGGATGAGTGGCCTGTTCCTGGCCTTTTACCTGCCCACCCACCTGCTGCTGCGCCGCCTCTACGGCCGCCCGGCCGTGGCCACCCCGGTGGTACGGCGCTGGTCGAACCGGCAGCAGACGTACGATTCGTTCGATGGGGCTGAAGTAATGCCAGGCGCAGCCCTGCGCGGATAAGCCTGTAGCGTGGACTCTGCGAGTCCGCGCGTAGGGGCGCTCCCCAGGCTTATCCACGGGGAGGTGGCCGCTGGTAAATATGGCGGGTGCTCCGGCGTCCGGCCTCCTCACGCCTGCATTCGGCGGTATCATTGCACTGATGCCTCGCTTTGCCTACCTCACCCGCGCCGTCTGGCTGCTCTCGCTCATCAGCCTGTTCACCGATTTGGCCAGCGAGATGCTGTACCCGGTGATGCCGCTGTACCTGCAATCCATCGGGTTTTCGGTGTTTGTCATCGGGCTGCTCGAAGGCGTGGCCGAGGCCGTTTCGGGGCTCAGCAAGGGCTACTTCGGGCAGTGGTCGGACCGATTGGGGCGGCGGGTGCCCTTCGTGCAGTTGGGCTACGGGCTAAGCGCGGCGTCGAAGCCGCTGCTGGCGGTGCTGGCC
>JALYUI010000571.1 GCA_030853845.1 Bacteroidota bacterium
CCATCTGGCCATTGGCCAGTTGTGCCCTCCGATTCGGAAGTTGCCTTGCAAAGGGCCAGGCGCGGGGTCGCTTCGTTTGGGAAATACTGCAAGCCAGGGCGTTTGCACCCCGTGGCAGCTGCGGCTATTGGTGCGGCCGGCCGGCCCGACTGGCCGCGCCGGATGGGGCGGTGCCAACAGCGGCAAGCCCCCAACCCAATATTTTTTCAGATTACCAGTATTCATCTCTACAAGTTCTTTACCCATTCGCTACCTTAGCACTATGAAGCAAGGGATTAAGCATGCAAAAGCACTGCGCAAGCGCGCGCTCTGGCTGGCCCTGGCGGTGCCGGCCCTGCTGCCTATGGCGGCCCGTGCCCAGACCGAACGCCCCGACACCCAAAACCTGCCGGCCCTGCTGAGCGACACCGTTCGCGTGCAGCTGGAGCTGCTGCCCGACTCGCTGGTAGCCGTGCCGCTGCCGGCTGTCGACTCGGCGCGGCTGGAATGGCTGCGCACGCCCCCCAGCCTGCGCGAACTGGTGGGCGACCGCATGGGCTGCTTCGACACGGAGGTGCCGCACCAGTTCAACAACGCGGTGATGAGCTACGTGACCCTGTTCACGGCCCGCAACCGCAGCTACATGCAGCGCGTGCTGGAACGCGAAAACTTCTACTTCCCCATTTTTGAGAAATACCTGGCCCAGTACAACCTGCCCACCGACCTCAAGTACCTGGCCGTAGTGGAGTCGGCGCTGATACCGACGGCCAGGTCGCCGGTGGGCGCTACCGGCTTGTGGCAATTTATGGGCCCCACGGCCGGCGACCTGCGCCTGAAAAAAGATGAGTGGATTGACGAGCGCATGCACCCCGAAAAGGCCACCGAGGCTGCCTGCAAGCACCTGAAATATCTCTACGGCGTGTTTCACGACTGGGAGCTGGTGCTGGCGGCCTACAACTGGGGGGCGGGCAGCATGCAGCGCGTGATGCGCCGCACCGGCAAAAAAACCTTCTGGGACCTCTACCCCTACCTACCGGCCGAAACGCGCAACTACGTGCCCACCTTCACGGCCATCATGTACAGCATGAAGTACGCCGAGGCCCACGGCCTGCGCACGCCCACACTGCGCTACCAGTATGCCGAAGCCCTCGATACGCTGGGCCTGCGCGGGCAAGCCTTCGACCTGCGCCGCCTGAGTCGGGCCTGCGGCTATACCGACTCGCTCTATCTCACCCGCTTCAACCCGGAGCTGCGCCGGGGCGGGCTGCCGGCCGGCTACCGGCCCTACGTGGTGCGTTACCCCGCCGCCGCCGGCGAGCACCTCGGCGACGTAGACCGCACTACCCTGCTGGCCTTCTGCGCGCCCGCCGCCGAGCTGCCGCGCCCAATAGCTGCGTTGCCGCCCCGCCTCGACGGGGTGGAGCCCTGGCCTAACCGCTTGCTGCTAGCCGCCACCGCCGGCCCCCGCGACGCGGCCGAAACCACCGCTCCACGCTTCCGCCGGCTAACCCACACCGTGCGCCGGGGCGAAACAGTGACCAGCCTGGCCGAGCGGTTCGAGGTGAGCCCCGCCCAGTTGCGCCGCTGGAACGACCTCCCGAAGAAAAGGCCACTGAAGCCGGGCCACGAGCTGGTGGTTTTCGTGCCGCTGCCCGCTGCCGCCGCGCCGCGTCCGGTGGCCCGCGAAATTGCCACCGTGCCCGTGCCCGAAACGGTGGGCCTAGCCGCCACGCCGACTACTCCAACCATTGACCCCGAAGCCCTGGCCCGCCGCGAACAGGCCGCCGCCAACGTCCGCGAGGCCAGCCGCCTCCAGGAGCAGTTGCGGCAGGACAAGCAGCAGGAGCTGCGCCTCGTGGCCATCCGGCAGCGGCAGGCTATTCAGCAGGCCGCCGCCGAAGTGCAGGCCCGCGCTGCCGCCCGCCAGCTGGCCCAGGCACAGGCCCGCGAAGCCGCGAAGGCCGAAGCCCGCGTCCAAGCCACGGCCCGCGTGGCCGATGTCGACCCAACGCCCGAAGTTGAGGCAGCACCGAAAGCCGCCAGCAAAGCCGATAAGGCCGGGGCGCACCAGATTGCTGCGACCCGCGCTACCGAGGCCCGGCCCACCGAAACGAAAGAAACCGCTATTGCGGCCGCCGCTGCCGATACGGAAGAAACCCCCGCGCTGAAATCGACTGCGGGCGTGTACACCGTGCGCAAGGGCGAATACCTGACCCGCCTGGCCCGGGAGCGCGGCTTGAGCGTGGGCCAGATTGTTGACTGGAACCGGTTGGAATCGACCAATGTGGTACCCGGCCAGCGGCTGGTGTTCCAGGCCCCGGCCGAGGGCGCGGGCGAAACTGCCCGCCAGGCTTCGCGTACCGAAACGGCGGTTGCCAGCGCGACTAAAATAGCTCCGGCGCGGGCGGCCGGCCTGACATCGGACCGGGCTACGCCGCAGGTGCACCGGGTGCAGCCCGGCGACACGCTGTTCAACATTTCGCGGCGCTTTAATGTGAGCGTGCAGCTTCTGCGTGAACTCAACCACCTGAAAACCGACGAGGTGAAGCTGGGCCAGAAGCTGCTGGTGCCGCAGAGCTAAAGTCCTTGGTTGCACAGGCCGCCCGGCAAATAAACGCGGCCTTAGCACGCATTGCCCACCAATTCGGCGCTAATTTCGCCCATCACGGCCGCGCTGCCTGGCGTGGCCGTTGCCATTTCCGAAGAATTCCCGATGCTGAAGATAAACAAGCAAGACGCTCTCAACTACCACTCGCAGGAGCCCGCTGGCAAGCTTGAAGTGGTGCCCACCAAACCCATGAGCACCCAGCTCGACCTGGCCCTGGCGTACTCGCCGGGCGTGGCCGAACCCTGCATGGCCATTGCCGCCAACCCCGACGACGTGTACAAGTACACCGCCAAGGGCAACCTGGTGGCCGTGATTTCGAACGGCACGGCCGTGCTGGGCCTGGGCAACATCGGCCCGGCGGCCAGCAAGCCGGTGATGGAAGGCAAGGGCGTGCTGTTCAAGAAATTCGCGGGTATTGACTGCTTCGATATTGAGATTGATGCCACCGACCCCGACGAGTTTATCCGCATCGTGAAGGCGCTGGAGCCCACCTTCGGCGGCATCAACCTGGAGGACATCAAGGCCCCGGAGTGCTTCCGCATCGAGACCGAGTTGCGTGAGAAGATGAACATTCCGCTGATGCACGACGACCAGCACGGCACGGCCATCATCACCTCGGCCGCGCTGCTGAACGCGCTGGAAGTGGTGGGCAAGAAGATTGACGAGGTGCAGCTGGTGGTGAGCGGGGCGGGCGCGGCGGCGGTGTCGTGCCTGCGCCTGTACCTGGCGCTGGGCATGAAAAAGGAGAACATCGTGGTGTTCGACAAGGACGGGCTCATCCATGAGCGACGCACCAACCTGGCCCCCATCCAGATGCAGTTTGCCACCGCCCGCGCCATCAACAACCTCGACGAGGCCATGCAGGGAGCCGATGTGTTCCTGGGTTTGTCGGCGGCCAACGTGCTGCCGGCCGGGCTGCTGCTGCTAATGGCCGACAACCCCATCGTGTTCGCCCTGGCCAACCCCGACCCCGAAATCAGCTACCAGCTGGCCATGGCCACCCGCGACGACCTGGTGATGGCCACCGGCCGCAGCGACCACCCCAACCAGGTGAACAACGTGCTGGGCTTCCCCTACATTTTCCGGGGTGCGCTCGACGTGCGCGCCACCGAAATCAACGAGGCCATGAAGCTGGCTGCCGTACACGCGCTGGCCCACCTCAGTAAAGAGCCGGTGCCCGAGATTGTGAACAAAGCCTACGGCGACAACACCCTCGGCTTCGGCCGTACCTACCTCATTCCCAAGCCCCTCGACCCGCGCCTGATTACTACCATCAGCCCGGCCGTGGCCAAGGCGGCGATGGAAAGTGGCGTGGCCCGCCTACCTATTACCGACTGGGCGGCCTACGAAGACCAGCTCCGCGCCCGCCTCGGCGTGAACCAGAAGCTGATGAACCGGATTACCTCGGCCGCGCGGGCCAACCCTAAGCGCGTGGTGTTTGCCGAGGCCGACAACTACAAAATCCTCAAAGCCGCCCAGATTCTACAGGACGAGGGCATCTGCCGGCCCATTCTGCTGGGGCCGCAGGAGAAGATTGAGGCCATTGCCCGCGAAAACAGCCTCGACTTGGAAGGCTGCGAAATCATCAACATTCTCAAGCAGGACGCCAAGCGCGACGAGTACGCCCAGCTGCTGTACGAGAAGCGCCAGCGCCGCGGCATGACGCTCTACGAAGGCCGCCGCCTGATGCGCGAGCGCAACTACTACGCCGCCATGATGGTGGAAACCGGCGAGGCCGACGCCTGCATCACCGGCCTGACCAAGGACTACGGCAAGAGCATCATCCCGTCGCTACAGGTAATTGGCACCGAGGATGGCGTGAAGCGCGTGTCGTCAATGTACATCATTCAGCACAAGAAAGGCCCGTACTTCTTTGCCGATACCACGGTGAACATCAACCCCACGGCGGAGGAAATGGTCGAGATTATCGGGCTCACGGCGCGGGCCGTGCGCTTTTTCGACACTGTGCCGCGCGTGGCCGTCATCAGCTACTCCAACTTCGGCTCGAACGCCGGGCCGCTGCCCGAGAAAACCCGCCGCGCCACCGAGCTGGCCAAGCAGCGCTTCCCCGACCTGCTCATCGACGGCGAGATGCAGGCCAACGTAGCCCTGAGCCCGCGCTTGCTCCAGGAGCACTACGGCTTTTCGCCCCTGGCCGAAAAAGGTGCCAACACCCTTATTTTTCCGAATGTGGAGTCGGGCAACATTGCCTATAAAGTATTGCAGGAAATCGGTGGGGCCGAGGTTATCGGGCCGGTGGTGATGGGCATGCGCAAGCCGGTGCACATTCTACAGCTCGGGGCCTCGGTGCGCGACATCGTGAACATGGCCGCCATTGCCGTGGTCGATGCGCAGCTGGAAGGCAAGGCGTTGTAGGCGGGAGCTGACTGCCTGGTGCAGCCCGGCGGCATTTGCTAGCCGCTGGGCCTAGAAGATGTAGCCGAAAAAGATGCAGAAGCTGCGGTTGTAAGCAGTTTCGTTGGGCTTGGGCGACACGTTGAGCAGGCCCACATCGTAGTTGACGCCGGCGCTGAAGTGCACGAGCTTCATGCTCATGTAGAGGGTGGCGCCCAAGTCGAGGGGTTTGATGTCGTCCTGGGCACCAGAGCCGGCTTTGAGGTCGGTCGTCACGTTGTCGCCGCCGTGCAGGGGCACGGCAATGGTCCGGCCCGATACCAGCTGCGCCACGTAAGGCCCCGCGCCAATGTTGTAGGTGTAGTTGCGCAGGTCTTCCTCGGTGAAGCGAAAAAGCAACGGGGCCGACAGCTCGACGTAGCGCAGGCGCGAAACCACCTCGCTGATGGCCAGGTTGGGCGAATTCTGGTCGGTGCTTCCCTTCACGATGTATTGGAGCGTGGGCTGAAAATCAACTTTCTTGAACCCGCCCAGCCGGCGAAAACGGTACAGCACGCCGGCATTGTAGCGGAAATTCCAGCCCCGCTCCGCGTCGGTGCCGCCCTGGATGAGGTTAGTGGCGGTAACGGCCCCGCCCACCTGCACGCCAAACTGGGCCTGGCTGCGCAGCGCGGCCAGGCTAAAAATCAGAAAAAAGAAAAGTTGGCGCATAGAACAGGAAACCGGATAATACCGGCAGCAGGTGAGTGACAAATGGCAGCAACGGGTGCGCGGCCCTAATTGCTTTTGTTGCGGGCTTGGCGCAGTGCGGGATAGCGCCGCCAGTAGGGCGGCTGGTCCACATCTTCGGGGTCGAAGTCGTCTTCGCGAAAGGCCCAGGCAACGAGGTCCACGGGCAGGCTTTGGGCCTGGCTTATCTGGAGCCACTCGTCGGGCGTGAGCCGGCGCACCTGCTGCGGGCACTGGGTTACCAGCAGGCGGGCCACCAGGCGCAGGTGCCGGTCGGCGTAGCCGCGCCAGTACTGCTCGTCGGTAGCGGCCACGCTAGGGCGGCTGGCGGGGTCGTGGGGGGCGCGCAAGGCCCGGAAATAATAGGCCGCTGCCGAATCGGTGCGGCCCTGCTGCTGCCAGCGGGCCCCCAGGTACAGGTAAGGGTTGAGATGCGGGCGGCAGCGGGCGGCCACCGGCCCGGCCAGCGCCGGGTAGCGCCGCGCCAGGGTTTCAAACCGGTCGAGCAGCGCGCTCTGCTCGGGGCGGGAAGCCGCCTCGAACTGGCTGTCGGGGTAGGGCGTCATGCCGGGAGAGAAATTGGGGCGCAAGGCCCCGAAGAAATACGCCATGTTCTGCAGCTCGTCGCCTTCGATGGCAACGTGCTGGGCGGGAAACCGGCGGGCCAAAGTTTGGTAGCACCGCTGGGCCACGAGCGGAAAGGCGCCGAGCACACCCCGGGTCAGCCGGCGCAGCTCATCGAAGGAAGCCGTGGCCGAATCGCGGTAAAAAGCCGTGTAGGCGGCAATAGCGGGGTCCTGATAGCTGCTGTTGCTCGTGATTTTATTCACGAAGCAGTAGTAGCCGATGCGAAACAGCTCTTCCCGCTCGGGGCCGGGTAGGGTGCCGGTGTAGCGCTGGCGCTCGGCCATGAAGTACGTGTTGCGGCGGTTGAGTTCGGCGAGCTCGGCCTGCCGGGCGGCCTCGTTGGCCTTGTCGCGCCGGGCACGCGCCTCCTTCTCCCGCTGAACGTACATTTCTTTCTGTTCGCGCTGGCCCTGCACCCACCTTTCGACGGCCTGCTTGTCGATAACCATCGGCCTGTAGGGGGTATTAGGCGTGTTGGCCTGTTTTTGCAGAGCCTCCAGCTCCATGCGCTGCACGGTCTGGTCGTGGCGCTGCCAGTAGTCGCTTTGCGCCCACGCCGGGCTGCCGGCCAGCAGCAGGGCAAGAATAAGGATATGCTTCATAAAAATAAAGGGGGCTTACCAGGCTGGGATAACGCTTAAATTCCCCGGTCAATAACTTTACAAATAAAGCCATTGGGACACCGGACAAACCATCCGTACTGGCACGGATTTTTACCTCGGGGCCAGCACGGATTTTTATGCGGTGGGCAGTGGCCAAAGCCCGGCGGGGGCGCGGCTGGTACTGCGGCCGGCTACCCCGGCAGCTCATAGCCGTCCGGCAACAGCAGTCCCGGCTTTTTTGGGCGAAAAGCCAGTAGATTTGGGAGATGAAAACGGCCGCAACCGTGTTACGCCCGCAGCCATTGGCTTCTCTCTTTTCCCGACTCTATGATTGCCTACCTCGACGGTAAACTTGCTTACAAAGACGCTACGCTGGCCATTGTCGACATGCTGGGTGTGGGCTACGAGGTGCGCATCTCGCTGGCCACCTACTCGAAGCTACCGGCCGAGGGCGCGGCCACCAAAATCTACACCTACCAGCACATCAAGGAAGACGGGCAGACGCTCTACGGCTTTCTCGACCCCAGCGAAAAGGCGCTGTTCATGCAGTTGATTTCGGTGTCGGGCATCGGGCCGGGCACGGGCATCGTGATGGTGAGCAGTATGAGCGTGGGCGAAATCCGCGATGCCATTGTGAACGAAAATGTCCGGGCCATTCAAAGCATCAAGGGCGTGGGGCCAAAAACGGCCCAGCGCGTGATTCTGGAGCTAAAAGACAAGTTTCGCAAGGACGAGCTGCTGGCCAAAGCCGGCGTGGACACCGTGCCGCTGGCCCGCCAGCACAATACGCGGCGCGCCGAAGCGTTGCAGGCTCTGGTGACCCTGGGCTTCGCCCGCGCGGCCGCCGAAAAGCTGCTGGACCAGATTCAGCACAAGCACGGCAGCGAGCTGACCGTGGAGGAATTGATTAAGTTTGCTTTGAAGTCGCATTGAGCCGTGCCGCGAAGACTTTACTTCGGGCCGGGCGAAGGGTGCTCGGAGCGACTGGCTGCTTAAATTGAAATATTGTGCCTGACGCGCCTCGGCTAACCGGCGCGCGTTCTTACACTTATCTACTTGAAATCTGGTCAGAAGTTTCTTCCCGCGTCGGTGGTTGTGGTTGCGTCGTTGCTGGCGTGGTGGGCTCCGGCCGCCCCGCTGGACGGCGCACGCCTGAGCCGGGCCTGGCTGCGCGCCCAGCGCGCCCTGGCCCTGGACACCCCCCGCCCGGTGGGCGCTTTCGTCGATACGCTCGGGCCGTATAAGCCCAGCCGCCGCCCGCGCGTGCGGCTCCGCGACCGGCCGGGCAGCCCCTTCGGCCAGCAGCACCGCGAATCGCCCCTGATTCTGCCCCTTCCCAAAACCGTGAAGCTGAGCATGGCCGTTGATGACAGCCTGAAGCAGATGAGCGTGGAGGAAAAAGTGGGCAAGGAAGTGGATTACCGCGACCCCAGTGTACTGAGCTACAAGGACTACGAGGAGTTTCAGCGCCGCCAGGCCGTGGCCGACTACTACCGCCAGAAGGCCCGGGGCGGCATTGCGGGCGCGGCGGCCAAGCCGGGCTCGCCCCAGGCCCAGCGCCTGATTCCGAAAATTTACCTCGGCCCCATTGCCAACCGCATTTTTGGGGGTAGCTACGTCGACATCCGCCCGGCCGGGGCCGTGACGCTCAAGTTCGGGGCGCGCTTCAACCGCAACGAGAACCCGGCCCTGACTTTGCGCCAACAGAGCGTGGGCGACTTTTTGTTCGAGCAGAACATCAACGTGAACCTGACCGGGCAGATTGGTACCCGGCTCAAGCTGGTGTTCAACTACGACACCAAGGCTTCGTTCGACTTCGACAACCAGATGAAGTTCGACTTCGCCGGCGACGAAACCGACATCGTGCGCAAGGTGGACCTGGGCAACGTGAGCCTGCCGCTGGGCAACTCGCTGGTGCAGGGCGGCCAGAACCTGTTCGGGGTAAAAACCCAGCTACAGTTCGGCCGCCTGGGCGTGACGGCCGTGGCTGCCACCGTGCGCGGCACCGCCGACGAGGTGCGCATTCAGAACGGGGCGCAGAGCCGGCAGTACGAGCTGAAAGCCAGCCAGTACGAAAAGGACCGGCACTTTTTCCTGTCGCAGTTTTTTCGTGATAAGTACGACCTGGCCCTGCGCAACCTCCCCACCATCGAGAGCCGCGTCACCGTTACCCAGCTGGAGGTATACGTGACCAACGACAACCGCACCACCGAAAACCTGCGCAACATTGTGACGCTTATGGACATAGGCGAACCATTGCGGGTGTACCGCAAGGACTTGCTCAGCACCAGCCGCAACACCCCGCAGATTCCGGCCGACAATGCCGCCAACAAGGAATACGGCTTGGTAACCACCGCCACCCAGGCCACCCGCGACAACCTCGGCATCGACAGTTACCTGCACGACAATCTGCACCTAGACAAAAACTTGGACTATGAGCGGGTACGGGCGCGCAAGCTCGACGGCCGCGAATTCACCTTCAACGCCCAGCTCGGCTACCTAAGCCTGAACACGCCCCTGCTGCCCGACCAGGTGCTGGGCGTGAGCTTCAGCTACACCTACAACGGCAAAACCTACCAGGTGGGGGAGCTATCGCAGAATTACGGCAGCTTGAAGCCCGACGAGGTGGTTTTTCTGAAGATGCTGCGGGCCACCAATCCCGGCATCGGGCTGGTGGACCCGGGCCAGAACCCGGATAACCCCAACCTGCGCACTCGCAACACGCCAACCTGGGATTTGATGATGAAAAACATCTATCCCCTGAACGCCTCGCAGGTGAGCCGCGACAATTTTCAGCTCCAGATTATTTACAAGGACGACGCGACGGGCGTGGATTTGGTTTCGCTGAAGGAAGGAGCTCTGCTGAAAAACCGGCCGCTGATTGAGGTGCTCAACCTCGACAACGTGAACCCTAACAATGACCGTAACTCCGACGGCAACTTCGACTTTTTTCCGGGCGTGACCATCGACCCGGAACTGGGCAAGATTATTTTTCCCAACATTCAGCCCTTTGGCTCCTACCTGCGCACGCAGTTCGACACCACCGGCACGCGCGGCGGAGACCCACCAACCGAGCGCCAACTCCAGAGCAAGTACGTGTACTCGGAGCTGTATAACCAGACCCAGAGCGATGCCCAGCAGCGCCAGGAGAAGGACAAGTTTTACCTGCGCGGGCGCTTCCAGGGTGGGGCTTCTTCCGATGAAATCAACCTGCCCGGCATTGGCATTGCCCAGGGCTCGGTGCGGGTACTATCGGGCTCGACACAGCTGGTGGAGGGCACCGACTACCAGGTGTTCTACGACCAGGCCAAGGTGAAAATTCTTAACCCCGCGTACCTGCACTCGGCCAATGAGCTGCGCGTGACTTTCGAGAAAAACGCGCTGGTGCAGGTGCAGCCCCGCAAGTTGCTGGGCACCCGCCTCGACTACCGCCTGAACCGCGACGTAACCCTGGGGGCCACGGCCCTGCACCTGCTGGAAAACCAGGCCCCGGGCATCAACCGCGTAAACGTGGGCGACGAGCCGGGCAACAATACCATCGTGGGCTTCGACGGCAGCTTCCGCAAGGACAGCCGGGTGCTGACCAAGTACCTCGACATGCTGCCGTTTTTGTCGACCAAGGAGATTTCGACTGTGGCCTTCAGCGGGGAGTTTGCCAAGCTGCTGCCAGGCCGCTCGCAGCTGGGCAACGGCGAAAACGGCGTGAGCTACGTCGACGACTTCGAGAATGCCCGCACGCCCTACACCCTGGGCGGCCTGGCCAGCATTCCGGCCTGGCGCCTGGCCAGCACGCCGCTGCCCGTTGATGGCAGCGCCGACCCGGGCCTGGGCTATGCCTACCAGCGCGCCAAGCTGGCCTGGTACACCATCGACCAGAGCTACTACACCGGTGGCCCGAGCGTGCCGGCCAGCATTGGCGCGGCCGACCTTACCAACCACTACATCCGGGGCGTGAAGCGCGACGAGGTGTTCCCGAACAAGGACCTCGGCTCGACCGGCAACGGCTACGAGTACACCTTCGACCTGGCCTACTACCCCCGGGAGCGGGGGGCCTACAACTACAACCCCAGCATAGACAACGCGGGGAAGTTCTTCACCGGCGCGGATGCCACCGTTGCGGGCTGGCAGAAAAAATTCGGCGGCGTGAGCCGGGCCATTACCTTC
Source organism: Bacteroidota bacterium (assembly GCA_030853845.1). GTDB lineage: Bacteria > Bacteroidota > Bacteroidia > Cytophagales > Hymenobacteraceae > Hymenobacter. The sequence goes on from JALYUI010000571.1 coordinate 11,065, forward strand.
GATACCGACTTCGACAACGCCAATATCGAGTACCTGGAGTTCTGGATGATGGACCCCTTCATCAACACGCCCAACGGCGTGGTGCAGGACCCCGACAATCCTACTCCCAAGTCCAACACCACCGGCGGCGACTTCGTCATCAACCTGGGCAACGTGAGCGAAGATGTGCTGCGCGATGCCAACCAGCACGAGTTTGAGAACGGCCTGCCTGTGCCCAACCAGGACCCCACCGGCCAGACCCGGCCCACAGTGTGGGGCAAGGTAACCAGCCAGCAGTTCCTGACCGATGCCTTTAATGCCGCGCCCGGCGCGCGGGCAGCCCAGGACGTGGGCCTCGACGGCCTCGCCGATGCGGACGAGCGGGTGCAGGCCACCGCGCCCAACGGCTACGGCCCGCAGTTCGCCAGCCTGCCCGACCCTTCGGCCGACAACTTCCGCCACCATCTCGACCCCAGCTACGACCAGGCCAACACCAAGCTGCTGGGCCGCTACAAGGACTACGACGGCTACGACGGCAACTCGGCCGAAAACAGCCAGCTCAGCTCGACGGCTTACCCCGACAAGGAAGACCTGAACCGCGACAACGTGGTGCAGGACGTGGAGCGCTACTACGAATATAAGATGCACTTAGGCCCCAACCCCGGCGACCTCGACGTGGGTACCAACTACATCATCGACAAGGTAGTAACGCCCAGCATCCAGGGTCCCGGTGAGTCGGTGACGTGGTACCAGTTCCGGATTCCGATTCGGGAGCGGTACACGTCCGTTCAGGGCAACAACAACCAGCCGTTCGGCTTCAAGTCCATCCGCTTCCTGCGCATGTACATGACGGGCTGGCAGGAGCCGGTGGTGCTGCGCCTGGTGCAGCCGCAGTTCGTGGCCAACCAGTGGCGCCGCTACCTCTCGCCAGTGGTCGATTCGCGCCAGGGCAATGGCCTTCCCTTGGGCCAGGTACCCGACGCGCGGGCTTTCAACATCTCGACGGTAAGCGTGGAGGAAAACGGGCTGGCCCCGGGTGGGGGCATTCCCTACATCTCACCGCCCGGCATCCGGCGCGACCAGGAGTACGGCAGCAGCAGCACCTCGCGCCTGCAGAACGAGCAGAGCCTGCGCCTGACCGTGCAGGACCTGCGCGACGGCTTCGGCAAGGCCGCCTATAAGAACATTGCCATCAACCTGCTGCGCTACAAGCGCCTGCGCGTGTTTCTGCACGGCGACACCGACGACCCCACCACCCATGAGGGCGACGTTCGCGCCTTTATGCGCATCGGCACCGACTACACCCAGAACTACTACGAATACTCGCTGCCCCTGAAGCTGACCCAGCACGACGCTACCACCGCCGAGCAGGTATGGCCCCTGGAAAACCAGATTGATGTGGCCTTCCAGGACTTCATCGACGCCAAGGCCAAGCGCAACCAGAACACCGGCGGCACGCTCATCCCTTTCACCGTGAACCTGCCCAACGGGGCCAGCATTACGGTGGTAGGCAACCCCGACTTTTCGGCCGTGCAGGGCGTGATGCTCGGTATTCTGAACCCCACCGGCGGCAGCGACACCGAGCCCAAATCGGCCACGCTGTGGGTGGATGAGCTGCGGGTGTTCGACTTTGAGCAGCAGGCCGGCTACGCCGCCACCGCCCGCCTGAACGTGAAGCTGGCCGACGTGGCCAACGTGACGGCCACCGGCAGCTTCACCAGCGTGGGCTTCGGCGGCCTGCAGGACAAGGCCCAGCAGCGCTCCATCGACGACGTGCTGCGCGGCGACCTGAACACCACCGTGGCCCTGGAGAAATTCCTGCCCCCGACGCTGAACCTGCGCGTGCCGGTGCTGCTCCAGATTGGCCACGAAAGCCGCACGCCGCTCTACGACCCCCTCGACCCCGACACCAAGCTGGAACAGAGCCTGCTGAAATTCAAAGATGACCAGGGCAATGTGAACACGGCCGCTCAGGCCGAGTACCGCCGCAAGGTGATTGACCAGACCACCAGCCGCAGCATCTCGGTGCTGAACGTGCGCAAGGAGCGCGCCCTGCCCAAGCCCGGGGCCAAGCCCAGCCTGCCCAAGCCCTGGGACGTGGAAAACCTGGCCCTGAGCTACTCCATCACCGACCGCCTGCATACCGACATCCGCACCGACCGCGACTACACCAAGTCCTACACCGCTGCCCTGGCCTACGTGTATCAGACCACTCCCAAGAACTACCAGCCCCTGGCCAGCATCAAGGCCCTGGACAACCCTTACCTGAAGATTTTCAAGGAAATCAACTTCACGCCCCTGCCCTCGCGCTTCTCGTTCCGCACCGACCTCGACCGGCGCTACAACGAGCGGTTCTTGCAGCGCGTGCTCCAGCCGGGCACCCTGCCCACCACCGACGGCATCGCCCCCATCATCCAGAAGTCGTTCTACATCAGCCGCATCTACGACCTGAAGTGGGACCTGACCAAGAGCCTGATTTTCGACTACAC
>JALYUI010000582.1 GCA_030853845.1 Bacteroidota bacterium
AGTTTAGGGCGGGTACCGTTCAAGCGCGCGGACTCGCAGAGTCCACGCTACGTCCGCAGCCAAAAGTGCTGCTTGGGCTGCTTCTGCCGAAAAAACACCAGCCCAAAATAAAACAGGTCCACCGTCAGCGTCACCTCCGCGTGGTTCTTGATGGTTTCCCAGGCGCGCTCCATGTCTGCCGACCAGTGAATATCGTCTAATACGAAAACGGAATGCTCGGCCCGGTGCGCCAGGCAGAGCTCGAAGTAGCGCAGCGTCGGCTCGTAGCGGTGGTTGCCGTCGAAAAATACGAAATCGACCGGCGCGCCCAGGGCTGCCAGGGTGGGGGCGAGGGTGTCGTCGATGTTGCCCTCGATTACCTCCACATTCTTCAGCTGCAACGTGGCGAGGGTTTCGCGGGCCACGGCCGCCACGTTGGGGCAGCCCTCAAAGCTAATGACGCGGTGGCGCGAGTCGGCCGCCGCGAGGTAGGCGGTGGTGAGGCCCAGCGAGGTGCCCAGCTCCAGGATGGTGGCCGGCCGGAAGTAATTCACCAGCCGAAACAGCAGCTGCGCCAGCTTCCGGGGCTTGGCGGCGGTGCGGGCGATGTCGGCCACGCGGCGCTGCGGCCCCGCGCCGGAGTGCGAGCCCGCCCCAAAATCCGTCACGCGGATGCTTTGCGGGCTGCTCAGCAGCTGCTGCCGCCGCTCCTCGATGGCCGCGTAGGCGCCATACTGGCCGGGGTGCCGCACCACCGAGGTGTAGAGGCCAAACACGAACGGCGAATGTAGCCCGTGGGCATTGCCCGAGCGCAGCCAGAAGCGGAGGTAAGCGAGAAGTTGAAACAAGAAATCAGCTGCAAGCTGTCAGCGACAAGCTGCAAGCTTTTTGGATGGTAAACAGAAAATAGGCTGGCAGCTTGTAGCTGGCAGCTTGTGGCTCCGAGGCTGTAAAGCTAATTCAGCCGGTACGGCACCATGAGGGTGAACTCGGGGATGTCGACGGTGAACTGCTGGCCGTTGGCCACGCGCTCCATTAGGTAGGTGCCGCGCATTTTGCCCACGCCCGATTTCAGGTTGCAGCCGCTCACGTACTGGTGGGCCTCGCCGGGTTCCAGCACGGGCTGGCGGCCCACTACGCCTTCGCCTTCCACCTCGCGCACCACGCCGTTGGCATCGTGGATGAACCAGTGCCGGCGCAGCAGCTTCACTGTGGCGTCGCCGTTGTTGCGAATGTCGATTTTGTAGGCGAACACAAAATGCTCCTGGCCGGGGCTGGAGTAGTCGGGCAGGTAGTTGGTCGTAACCGAAACGGTGACGCCTTGCGTAGTAGTGGTGGGCATAAGTCGGCGTGGCAAAAGCAGCTGCGGACGTAACAGCAGCCCGTAAAAATTGGTTTGAAGCGCAGGTTCCGGGGCAACGCCACCGGCTCCCGTTTATTTTCCCGCACCCCAACAATGGTAAAGATAGCCGAAAGCTGGCAGCCCGTATTAGCGGCCGAGTTTGAAAAGCCCTACTTCCAGCGCCTCATTGCCTTCGTGAAGGGTGAGTACGCTACCGCCACCGTGTACCCGGCCGGCTCGCAGATTTTCCACGCCTTCGACGCCACGCCCTTCGACCAGGTACACGTCGTGATTCTGGGCCAGGACCCCTACCACGGGCGCGGGCAGGCCCACGGCCTCTCGTTCTCGGTACAGGACGGGCAGCGCACGCCGCCCTCGCTGGTCAATATCTTCAAGGAGCTGAAAACCGACATCCCCGGCACCGCTGCCCCCACCAACGGCAACCTCGACCGCTGGGCGCAACAGGGCGTGCTGCTGCTCAACGCCACGCTCACGGTGCGGGCCGGCGAGCCCGCCTCGCACCAGAAGCGCGGCTGGGAGGAGTTCACCGACGCCGTTATCCGCCAGGTGTCGAACGAGCGGCCGCACGTCGTATTCATCCTCTGGGGGGCCTACGCCGGCAAAAAGTCGGAACTGATTGACGAGCGCAAGCACCTTGTTATTAAGTCAGTCCACCCCTCGCCCTTCGCGGCCGACAAGGGTTTTTTCGGCAGCAAGCCCTTCAGCAAAGCCAATGCCTGGCTGGTTGAGCACCGGTTGCCGCCGGTAAAGTGGTAGGTGTGCGCAGACGTTCACCTCACCCCCTGACCCCCTCTCCTACGGAGAGGGGACACCGGTTCGAACCACGAGAAAGCAAAAGAGCCCAGCGCATCACGCTGGGCTCTTTTGCTTGAAAATAATTCGTTAGTGGCATTTCCGGTGTCCCCTCTCCGCAGGAGAGGGGGTCAGGGGGTGAGGTCCTGCGTGGCCCGGCAAAGCGCCGCTAGTGGATGATGTTGAACAGCCGGTTCCAGCGGATGCGGTGCCAGAAGTCGGCATTGGGGTCGATGGACAGCCAGATGAGGACGGCTTTGCCGACGACGTGGTCTTCGGGCACGAAGCCCCAGAAGCGGGAGTCTTCGGAGTTGTGGCGGTTGTCGCCCATCATCATGTAGTAGTTCTGCTTGATGGTGTAGCTGGTCAACATCTTGCCATCCTGGTAAATCATGCCGTTCTGCCAGGTCACGCCTTCGTTGTGCTCGTAGTGGGCCACTATTTTGTAGTAAATGGCCGCGTTGGCGGGCGAGAGCATGATGGTCTGGCCCTTTTTGGGGATGGGGAGCGGGCCGTAGTTGTCGAGGCTCCAGTTGCGCGGGGTGGCGCTGGTCGCGCCCGAGATGTGGAAGTCGGCCGCGTCAGGGAACAGCTGCACCTGCGGTTGCAGTACGGTGAGGCCCTTCACATAGGCCTGCTGGCGGAAATAGTCGGCCGTGGCCTTGGTGCAGCTGATGGTGTAGCCGTAGGAGCCCGGCGTGGGGCCGGGCACGGCCTGCGGCATGCCGCCGGGGGCATCGTACTCGACCACGCCGTGGGCGCGCAGGGCGGCCAGCACCTCGTCGTCGGGGTGGTCGACCTGCATGAAATAAGTGGTTTGCAGGCCGGGAGGCGCTACGCCGGGCTGGCCGTTGAGGAATACCTGGCCGTCCTTGATTTCGAGGGTGTCGCCGGCCACGGCCACGCAGCGCTTGATGTAGTTGGTGCGCAGGTCGGCCGGGTATTGGGCCTCGTGGGGCACGTGGAATACCACCACGTCGTTGCGCTTAATCTCCGAAAAGCCGGGGAAGCGGTAGGTAGGCAGCTGAATGGCGTCGGAGTAGCTTTTCAGGCCCGTGCCCCACATCGTTTGGTGGGTGAGGGGCACCTGCAGCGGCGTCTGGGGCGTGATGGGGCCGTAGTGCAGCTTGCTCACAAACAGGTAGTCGCCCACCAGCAGGGAGGCTTCCATGCTGGGCGAGGGAATGGTGTACGCCTCAAAAGTGGCCCAGCGGATGAGCGTGGCCGCCACCACGGCAAAAATCAGCGAGTCGGCCCACTCGCGGCTTTTGGACTTGGGCGGCTTGGGCGGGGCGGTGGGGTCGGTTTTGAACAGGGGCATGGAGAAAGCAAGCTTGGGCTTGACAAAGAATTAGAGCAGAATGAACCGCCGAATATCCGGCAAAGAAACGCAGTAGCCAGCCACCGCGCCCGGTTGGCCAGGCGGGTCGGCCGGGCAGCGAACCGCTGCTACAGGTCCAGCAGGTCTTTCATGCCGAAGGTGCCGCGCCGGCCGGGCAGCCACTCGGCCGCCAGCAGCGCGCCCAGCGCGAAGCCCGCGCGGCTGTGGGCCTCGTGCTTCAGCTCCAGCACATCCACGTCGGACGAATAGGTGACGATGTGCGTGCCCACCGCGTCGCCGGTGCGCTCGCTGATGACGGCCAGCTCGGCCGGGCTTTCGGCCGGGGCGTTGCGCCAGCTGGTTTTGGCCGGGAAATTCCGCAAAATGCCTTCGGCCGCTGTGAGGGCGGTGCCGCTGGGCTGGTCGATTTTCTGGGTGTGATGAATTTCGCGCAACGCCACGTCGTAGCCGCCGAAATGGGCCATTTTGGCCGCGATGTACTCGTTGAAATGGAAGAACAGGTTGACGCCCACGCTGTAGTTGGAGGCGTAGAACAGGCTGCCGCCCAGCTCCTGGGTCAGCGCCCGCGCTTCTTCAAAATGATGCAGCCAGCCGGTGCTGCCGCACACCACCGGAATACCCTGGCGCAGGCAGGCCGCCACGTTGCCAAAGGCCGAATCGGGATGCGTAAACTCGATGGCTACGTCGATGGTCGCCGGGCCGAAATCGGTGATATTGGCCGGCGAGGCGTGTAAATCGACGATGCCCGCGATGGTGTGCCCGCGCCGGGCGGCCAGCTCGGCAATAGTCTGGCCCATTTTGCCGTAGCCGATGAGGAGAATATTCATAGGAGGAAGTTTCGGGTTGCTGATTTCCCGTTTCTGATTTCCTAAGCCGGCTCGAACCGCAACCAGCAACCAGGAACCAGCAACTCATTATTTCATTCGCAGGGCGAACAGTACGCCTGGGTTGGTGGGTAGCGTGGCCGGCTGGCCGGGCGTGGGCAGCAGCGCCGGCTCCCAGTGCAGGCTCAGGTCGTCGCTCACGTCGAAGTTCTGGAGGTGGGCATCTACCAGCGCATCCACAATTTGCAGGCCGTAGGCAATACCGATGTAGAGATAGAAGACGTCGCGTTGGCCCCGGTATGCAATAACGCCCTGGTTCAACCCGGCCGTGGTATTGACGAACTGGGCACGCCGACCCAGACTCGGGCTGCGGAGCTTGCTCGGGTCGGCGGCCGTAATGTTGTAGGCGTCAGCAAACTCACGGTAGCCCTTCTGGTAGAAATATTCGCCATAAACAGTACCGCCCACGGCCCCGAACACCAGCGGCAGCTTCCACCAGCGGCCGTTGTAAATCTGGCCCGCGCCCGGCAGCAGCGCGGCTAGCAGCGCGGCCTTGCCTGGCCGCGTGAGGCGGATGCCCTCGTAGCCAAACGCCCGAAACATGTGCTCGGTGCGCCGGGCCGAGTCGGCGGCAGCTTTTTGGCGCTTGGCGGCGGGCGTTACGACCACGTCGCGGCGCTCGGTGGTGTCGGGTACCACGGTGGTGGGCGTGGCCGGCGGGGCGAATACCTGCGCCCGCGCCGTGGGGCCGGCCAGCAGGCATAGTAGTGAAGCCAACAGGCTCAGAGTAGAAAAAAGCGGTTTTCTCATGGTAAACCTGCTAACGGGAGAAGCCGGATTTTAGCGCGTTAGCTACCGTTGAAATCGAAAAAGGTCGTCATGCTGAGCGCAGCCGAAGCATCTCTACCGCAGGAGTAA
>JALYUI010000603.1 GCA_030853845.1 Bacteroidota bacterium
GGGCCAGAGGGTGGGACAACGGCCAGCAGCTATTGATTATTCGGTAGCGGCGGGCACCAGCACGAACACGTCCTCGCCAGGACGCTTCATGAGGTATTTTTCCCGGGCGAATTTTTCGAGCAGGGCCGGCGAGCTCATCAGCTCGGCACGGTCCTTCTTCACTACCTCAATGTTATCGAGGTAGTACTGCTTCTCACTGCGCAGCTCCTGCCACTTGCGGTAAATGTCGAACTGCTTGCCCAAATCGTTGGCGTCAAGCACCAGCATCCAGACCAGAAAGCTTACGCCGGTCAGAAAATAGAAGCTGCGCACCACCCGGAGTATCGGGCTTAGGAAGGAAGGAAGATTCATTGCAATAAAGGTAATACAAAAGGCCAGTTCCGCACGCGCGAAACTGGCCTTTTGCAAAAGTTAACTACGTGAGTGCTTACATCTTCTTACCGGGGAAGTAGGCCACTTCGCCCAGCTCTTCCTCAATGCGCAGCAGCTGGTTGTACTTGGCCATGCGGTCGGAGCGCGAGGCCGAGCCGGTTTTAATCTGGCCGGTGTTCAGGGCCACGGCCAGGTCGGCGATGGTGCTGTCCTCGGTTTCGCCCGAGCGGTGGCTCATGATGGACTTGTAGCCGTTGCGGCGCCCCAGGTTCACGGCGGCAATGGTTTCGGTGAGGGTGCCAATCTGGTTCACCTTGATGAGGATGGCGTTAGCGATGCCCTCGTCGATGCCGCGCTGTAGGCGGTCCACGTTGGTCACGAACAGGTCGTCGCCCACCAGCTGGGTTTGCTTGCCCACGCGCTCGGTCAGGCTTTTCCAGCCGCTCCAGTCGTCCTCATCCATGCCATCTTCCAGGCTGATGATGGGGTATTTCTTCACCCAGTCGGCCCAGTAGTCCACCATCTGGCTGCTGGTCAGCTTGTCGCCGGTGCTCTTCTTGAAGTGGTACACGCCATCCTCGTAGAACTCCGACACGGCCGCGTCCATTGCAATAAATACGTCCTCGCCGGGGCGGTAGCCGGCCGTTTCAATGGCCTGCAGCACAATCTTGATGGCGTCCTCGTTCGACTTGATATTGGGCGCGAAGCCGCCCTCATCGCCCACGTTGGTGCTGAAGCCCTGCTTTTTGAGCACGTTCTTCAGGTGGTGGAAAATCTCGGTACCCCAGCGTAGCGCCTCCGAAAACGACGACGCGCCGGTGGGCATAATCATAAACTCCTGGAAGTCGATGGAATTGTCGGCGTGCGAGCCGCCGTTCAGAATATTCATCATCGGCACGGGCAGCGTGCTGGCCCCAACCCCACCCACGTAGCGGTACAGCGGCATGCCGGCATCCTGGGCGGCGGCACGGGCGGCGGCCAGGCTCACGCCCAGAATGGCGTTAGCGCCCAGGTTGGCTTTGTTGGGCGTACCGTCCAGCTCCAGCATAATCTTGTCGAGCAGGGCCTGCTCGTACACCGAGAAGCCCACCAGCTCGGCGGCGATTTTGCTGTTCACGTTGTCCACGGCTTTCAGCACGCCCTTGCCCATGTACATGCTCTGGTCGTCGTCGCGCAGCTCCACGGCCTCGTGCTTGCCGGTGCTGGCACCCGAGGGCACGGCCGCGCGGCCCACCACGCCCGAGTCGAGCGTCACGTCTACTTCCACGGTCGGATTACCGCGCGAATCAAAAATCTGGCGAGCGTGAATTTGCGAAATGAAGCTCATAACGTTTCGGTTTTTATCGGTTGAATGAGCCACAAACCTACGCCAAGCGGCTGGCATCCGCACTATTGAACCCGCGTTTGCGCGGCTGCTCAGCCCTCCAGCCAGCGGCGGAACCCGGGCGTCTGGGCGGCGCTGGTAGTCAGCTCCACGGCCGGCTGGGTACGCAGCCGCACCGCCAGGCGGTTGTTGAAATAGGGCTCCATCTTCTCCACGAAGGCAATGTTCACCAGCTCCGAGCGGTTGAGGCGGCCGAAGCGGCGCGGGTCGAGCTGGCGCTCCAGCTCCGCCAGCGAGCCGCTGAGCGGGTAACGCGCCCCGGTCGCATCCACCGCGAAAGTGATGCCTTCGTTGGCCTGCAGGTAGGCAATGTCGTCGGCCTGCAAAATGGTGAGCCCCGTGCGCATCCGCACCGTGAAGCGCTGCTTGTACTGCGGCTGGGCGTGGGCGCGCAGGGCCTGGCTGAGCTCGCGCAGCACCTCGGGGCTGAGGGCCGCGCCGGCCGCCGCTACCGGCGCGGAACCGCGCAGCAGCTGGTACTTGTCGAGCGCCTCACCGAACTGCGCGTAGTCGAAGGGCTTGAGCAGGTAGGCAATGCCGTTGCCCCGGAAGGCGGGCAGCAGAAACTGGTCGTAGGCCGTGGTGAAGATGACCGGACACGTCACCCGCACCTGTTCATACAGGGCAAACACGTTGCCATCAAGCAGCTCAATGTCGGAGAAAATCAGCTCCGGCATGGGGTTGGTTTGCAGCCAGGCCAGGGCCTTGGCCACGCTGCGCAGCACCGGCGGCGCGGGCGGGGCCAGCCCGGCCCGCTCCAGAAACTGCACCGTCTGGCGGGCCGCCGGTTCTTCGTCTTCCAGAATCAGAATGTTCATCGGGCAGGTGCGGCTTGTTGGTTCAGGTCAGGTTGCGGGGTCTGAGGGTGCGTCAGCGCCACCAGTGGCAAGGTTACGGCAAATTCAGCGGCGGTATCGGCCACTTCAATTTCCTGGCCGGTGAGCAGGCGGTATCGCTCGCGCAGGTTGGCCAGCCCGGTACCCAGCGAATCAACGGCCATGCGCTTAGGCCGGCGCGGGTTGGCCACGCGCAGGGTCTGCCCCTGCACGGCAATGCGAATGCGCAGCGGCGCGTCGTCGTCGCCGGCGTTGTGCTTCACGGCATTCTCCACCAGTAATTGCAGGGTGCCAGGCACCACTAGTAGGCCAGCCAGCTCGGCCGGCGGCGGCAACTCCTGCACGAATTCGTAAGCTGTCCCGAAGCGGTGGCGCAATAGGTAGATGTACTCATCCACGAAGCGCAGCTCGTCGGGCAGGGACACAAAGTCGTCGTCCTGGTGCCGGATGAGAAAGCGGTAGAGGTTAGCGAAGCGGCCCAAGTAGGCGTCGGCTTCCACCGGGTCCTGTTGTATCAGCCCGCGCAGCACGTTCAGGTTGTTGAACAGAAAGTGCGGGTCAATCTGGGCTTTCAGGTTGCGCAGCTCGCTTTCAGCCTGCGCCTTCTGAGTAAGCAGCAGGTGCTGCTGCACGTCGAAATAGCGCTTGGCCGCCAGCAGAATGCCCAACATACCATAGCTCTGCGTGTGGCTGATGACGGCCCCAAGCAGGCTGAGCACGCTCCAGCGCAACGGATGCCCAAACAGCACATCGTAGCCCAGCCAGTAGCAGTGCGCATCAACCAACACAAACCCGACCAGCCCCAGCAGCAGCAGCCCCGCGTGTTGCCGCCGCAGCGCCAGCGGCAGAAACCCGTACACTAGCAGGTACACCGCCGCCGAATCGAGCACGATAGTGTAGGCAATACCGGCCAGCGCTGGCCCCAGCGCATACTGCCTACTGTAGCTGTAGAAGATGATGGGGGCCGCCAGGAGCCAGTACACCAGTACCAGGCGCATATCGGAGCGGGTGGGCCGCTGCAGTAGCCATTTCATCGTACGAATATCAGGGAAATGGAAGCAGGGAGTAGTGTTATGCAAGAACGTCATGCAGAGCGCAGCGAAGTATCTTGCCAGAGGGTACTAACTCAATCGGGAGAGCTACACAAATTAGTGAATGCGGGCAAGATGCTTCGCTCTGCCTGACGTTACTGCTTTATGCAATACCACCCCGGCCTCACTCCTTATCCGTTTTCACCCGGCCACGCTCCTCGTCGAGGCTGGTGCCGCGCTTGCGGGCGGCCGCCAGCTGCTGGTTGCCCAGCCGGTAGCTGAAGCTCAGGCGCACCTGCCGGCTCTCGCCGTAGCTCTGGAAGCCCACGTCGAGGTTCTGGTAGCGCACGCTGCCCTGCTGCCGGGCTGAGAAGAACACGTCGTTCAGGCCCAGGCGCAGGGTGGCGCGCTCGTGCAACAGGCTCTTTTGCAGCCCCAGGTTCAGCGCCCCAAAGCCGTTGAAGTTTATCAGCCCGTTCACGCCTGCCGTCTGGTAGTAGCCCGAGGCCTCGAAACTCAGGCCCTGCGGCAGCTTCACGTTGGCCTGGCCGTAGAAGGTAGCCGCCGTGCGCCCGTTGCGGTAGGTGCTGCCCAAGTACTGGCTCAGGTACTGATTGTAAAATACGTTCACCCCGGCGTAGCCCGTCAGCAACTTGCCCAGGTTTAGCGGCAGGTTCAGGGTGGCGCTGTAGCGTTCCAGGTGGTCGAGGTTGGCGCTGGTCGAGTACACGGCACTGTCCTCGGTGGCCGTCACCAGGCTAATGGCATCCACCGTCCGGCTATAGCTCAGCACAAAAAACGGCTGTTGCTGGTACGTAATGGCCGTTTTGTAGCTATTGGTAAACTGAGGCTTCAGAAACGGGTTGCCGCGCTGCGAGGTGTAGGGGTCGAGGTATACGATGCTGGGATTCAAATCCTGGTAGCTCGGCCGGTCGATGCGGCGGCTGTATGCCAGATTAAGGCCCAGCTTTTTCGTGATTTCCCGGTCCAGGTTCAGGGTCGGAAACAGCTGGCCGTAGCTGCGCTCCACGGTACGGGCATCGGTGTGCGCTACGGCGCGGGTGTTGGTCCACTCCCCGCGCAGGCCGGCCTGCCAGCTCACGCCCGCCAGCTTGCCCTCGGCTTGCGCATACCCCGCCCGAATAGCCTCCGTGTAGTCGAAATAGTCGGCCCGGCCCGAGGTCCCGCCGCGCAGCTCCACCGCGCTGGCAATGTCGGCTTGGCTACCTTTCACCCCCAGGCCCAGCTTCAGGTCATGGCCCAGCGGCCGGCGGTAGTCCACCCGGCCCGAGCGCAGGCCGATGGCCGTTAGCTGGTCGTTTTGCAACTGCTGGGTTTGCTCCCCGGCCGTCGTGCTCACGGTATTGCGCAGTTGCCCGTTACTGGCGGCCTGGTAGTGCGAGTAGTCGGCATCAGCCGTCAGCTCGTGGCCCAACGTGTCGAGCAGCACCTTATAGTTAAGGTTGCCGGCGTAGGAGTCCGTCACGCGGCGGGTGTCGTTGGTGGTCTGCACCGCGATGTTGTTGCTGGCCGTCGTCTGGTTCTGGCCGGCCACGGCCGTATGGTTGTCGTAGCCGCTCAGCAGCACGCCCACGGTCTGCCGGCGGGTCAGGCTGTAGTCGGCCCCGAGACGCAGGTTGTGCACGTCGGCGGTGCGGGGCTGGTAGCTGGTTTGGCGGTAGTCGTCGCCTCCGGCCTCGTCGTGGCGCGTGGTGTTCAGCTGCTCGTAGGTTTTGCGGTGGGCGTAGCCGTAGTTACCAAACAGATTCAGCTGTTTGGTGCGGTTGTTCAAATCCAACCCCGCGTTGCCCTTGCCGAAGCGTCCGTAGCCGGCCCCCAGCGTCAGGGTGCCGTTGGTGCCCAACTTGGCATTCCGGCTCAAAATAATATTGATAATGCCCGCGTTACCGGCCGCGTCGTGGCTGGCGTCCGGCTGGGTCACCACCTCAATGCGCTGAATGCTGCTGCTCGGAAAGTCGCGCAGCACCCCCACCACATCGGTGTACTGCGTCGTCTTCCCATCAATCTGAATAATCAGCCCCTCCTTGCCCGCCAGGCTGATGCGGTCATTCATCACCAGCAGCCCCGGCACCTTTTGCAGGGCCTCCAGCGCTGTGCTGCCTGCCGTCAGGCTGCCGGCCACGTTCACCACCATCTTCCCGCTCAGCATTTCCAGCAGCGGCTTGCGGGCCACCACTTCTACGCCCGCCAGCGCCTGTGCCTGTGGCTTTAGCGCCACATCTGGCACCCGCACGCGCCCGCCCGCCACCACAAAAGCCGCGCTGTGGCCCTTGCCATAAGCCACTGCCGTCACCAGCATTCGATAGGTACCTGGTTGCACGCCCTTCAGTTCGTACGCGCCCTGCTCGTCGGCCCGGTCGCCCAGCACCACTAGCGAGTCGGCCGCCGCCACCAGCACCACCGTAGCGAACGGCACGCCCGTCCGTTGCGCATCCAGCACGCGTCCGGTCACCGTCGCCGGCCCTTGTTGGCCCAGACAGGTGTTCAGCATCACCAATGAAAGAAAAAAAGCAGAAAAAAGATGTTTCATAAACCTAGCC
>JALYUI010000616.1 GCA_030853845.1 Bacteroidota bacterium
GTACTATTGTTAGACAATTCCTGACCCCCATGACCATAGACTATTTGGCGATGTTGAGCGGCACATTTCAGCGAGAGAATGAAGGAATCCGGTTGCTTTGCCGGGGAGTAAATGCTCTCTTCGGGCAGGTTACGCCATTAAAACTACGCAATGAAGTGAACCGTGCAATCGGTGTTGCGCTAATGTATTACAAGGAAAATATCAGTCAAACCACAATAACTGTAACGGAACAGCAACTCCAAGACATTGCCCTAAGAGTAGCAGTCCATCATATATACTACTGTAACATGCAGCGTAATCATTACTCCAAGCCTAACACTAGATGCAAGATTACGGCAAGGGATGTTCACGACATTGACCTCATCATGGCTTACTGTGAGAATGAGTTTGGCAAAGATTACTCGCGCTATACAGCTGCCCTACTTGGTATTAGCATGGATGACTTCCTTTGTCGTGAAGCGGAAAGGCGTTTTTATTACAACAAATAATCTCTACGTATTACTCGTGCAGCGCCTTCCAAATCATGTCCTTCAGCGGCACGATGTTCTTATTGGTGAGGCTGGAAATGAAGATGGCGGGCACCTCGGCCGGGAGCGTGGCGCGGATTTCGGCCTCCAGCTCCTCGTCAATCATGTCGGACTTGGTGATGGCCAGCAGGCGCTTCTTGTCCAGCAGGTCGGGGTTGAACTGCTCCAGCTCGCCGATTAACACCTGGTATTCGGCGTCGATGTCGGGGCTGTCGCAGCTTATCATAAAGAGCAGCATGGAGTTGCGCTCGATGTGGCGCAGGAAGCGGGTGCCCAGGCCCTTGCCCTCGGCCGCGCCCTCGATAATGCCGGGAATGTCGGCCATCACGAACGATTTGTAGTCGCGGTAGGCCACCACGCCCAGGTTAGGCACCAGGGTGGTAAAGGCGTAGTCGGCAATCTTGGGCTTGGCGGCCGATACCACCGACAGCAGCGTGCTCTTGCCCGCGTTGGGGAAGCCCACGAGGCCCACGTCGGCCAGCAGCTTCAACTCCAGAATGATGATGGCCTCAATGGCCGGCTCACCGGGTTGGGCGTATTCGGGGGCCTGGTTGATGGAGTTCTTGAAGTGGTCGTTGCCCCAGCCGCCGCGCCCGCCCGGCACGAGCACCAGCCGCTGGCCGTGCTCCGTGATTTCCAGGAGCTGGGTGCCATCGGGGTCGCGGGCCACGGTGCCGAGGGGCACTTGCAGCACGATGTCATCGCCCTGCGCGCCGGAGCGCAGGTTCTCGCCCCCGCCCTCGCCGTCTTTGGCATACACGTGGCGCTGGTATTGCAGGTGCAGCAGCGTCCAGAGCTGCGAGTTGCCTTCGAGGATGATGTGGCCGCCGCGGCCACCGTCGCCCCCATCAGGGCCGCCATTGGGCAGGCCCTTGGCCCGGAAGTAGTG
Source organism: Bacteroidota bacterium (assembly GCA_030853845.1). Classification (GTDB taxonomy): domain Bacteria; phylum Bacteroidota; class Bacteroidia; order Cytophagales; family Hymenobacteraceae; genus Hymenobacter. The sequence continues at coordinate 1,417 of JALYUI010000616.1, forward strand.
GCGCGAGCCCGCGCCGCCTTTGCCCGAGCGGCAGATGAGTTTGACGTAGTCGATGAAGTTATTGGAGGCCACGGTATTTAATGATGAGTTTTGAATTATGAGTTATGAGTTGGGGGGTAACGAAATGAGTTATGAATTCCGGGCTATGCGCCCGAAACTCATAACTCATACCTTTCAACTCATAACTAGAAGTGCAGGCTAGGCTTTCACCTCCTTTGTGGCCGCAGCAGGCTTTTCCGTTTTAGCAGCCTGGTGCTGGTCAATCAGCCCGCAGATTTGGCCGAAAATGTCGTCAATCGCGCCGATGCCGTTGAGGGCGTGAAATTTTTTCTGCGCGGCGTAGTAGCCAGCCACCTGGGCGGTTTCGGTGTTGTACACCGTTACGCGGCGACGAATTTTGGTTTCGTCCTGGTCGTCGGGGCGGTTGCTGGTTTTGCCGCGCTCCAGCAGGCGGGTCACCAACTCTTCCTCCTGCACTTCGAGCGCAATCATGCAGCCGATGTGAGTGTGGTGCTCGGCCATGAGGCGGTCGAGGCTTTCGGCCTGGGCCACCGTGCGCGGGAAGCCATCGAATATGAAGCCTCCCACCTGCGGATTGTTTTCCAGGGCGCTGCCAATCATGCCAATCACCACGGCATCGGGCACAAGCAGGCCTTCGTCCATCAGCTTTTTGGCCTGTATGCCCAGGTTGGTGCCTTCGGCAATCTGAGCGCGCAGCAGGTCGCCGGTGCTCAGGTGCACCAGATTGTAGTGGGTGATGAGTTTCTGGCTCTGGGTTCCTTTGCCGGCGCCGGGAGGGCCGAACAGCACGATATTCAACATGAACGAGGAGAGTTGCGCGGTGGCAGGTGGTTTGGTGGGTTGGGCAAGTTACTCAATCGGGGGCAGAAACGTTGCTACACGGCCACGTACACATCGGCCAGGTTGCGGCCCAACCCGTCGTAGTCAAGGCCGTAGCCTACCACAAAGTCGTTGGGAATTTCCCGGGCTACGTAGCGGATGGACAGCTCGTGGCGCAGGCTTTCGGGCTTGAAGAACAGCGTGGCAATTTCCACCGAGGCCGGCCCCTTGCTTAGCAGCGTGGGCAGCAGGTGGTGCATGGTGGTACCGGTATCCACAATATCTTCGACGAGAATAATGTCACGGCCCTGAATTTCTTCGCGCAGGCCCAGCACTTCCTGCACTACACCAGTGCTGGCCGTGCCCTCGTACGAGGCCACCCGGATGAAGACGATTTCGCACTCACCCTGGTAATGCTTCAGCAAATCGGCGGCGAACATGAAGCCGCCCGTGAGCACCACCACGAACAGCGGCCGCCGCCCGGCATAGTCGGCACTGAGG
>JALYUI010000628.1 GCA_030853845.1 Bacteroidota bacterium
GTCCGCCAGTAGCTGGGACGCTTGCTATTAACTTTCAGGACCATGCCAGGGCCATTGGCCGCTGGCCAGGCTTGCGCTGCCTGAGCCGATGGCTGGCCGAAGCGCATTGCTGAAATCGCGTCGCTGCCGGATTGTCGCTTTACTGCGGCTCCGCGAAAGGGGATTGGTGCCCGAACCGGCACCGCGTCGGCCATCCAAGCCCTGAGCCGTACTTTCGCCCGGCTGCCACGCTCTTCGTTGCCGCCAATTAGTGCTACCATATGCCAACTTTTCTGAAGTGTTTCCTGCTGGGCGCAGGGGCCGCGCTGCTCCTGAGCACTCCCGCCGCCCAAGCCCAGACCCGCAAAAAAGCCCGCCATAAAGTGGCTAAATCTGCCATTGCCGCGCCGGGCCGGCCCGACCGCGCCGACTCGGTGGCCATCCGTAAAATCTTCGATGAGGCCCTGTTGCGGGGCCAGAGCTACGACAATCTGCGCTACCTCACCGGTAGCATCGGGGGGCGCCTCTCGGGCTCGCCCCAGGCCCAGCAGGCCGTAGAATGGGGCCGGGCCACGATGGCAAAGGCCGGCTTCGACCGGGTGTACCTGCAGGAAGTGATGGTGCCGCATTGGGTGCGTGGCAGCAAGGAGCGCGGCGAAATAGTAGGTAATAAGGGCAAGGAGGTGAAAGTGGCGGTGTGCGCGCTGGGCGGCTCGGTAGGCACGGGCGGCAAGCTGAAGGCCGGCGTGGTAGAGGTGCACAGCCTCGAAGAAGTTAAAAACCTGCCCGAGGCGGCGGTCAAAGGGAAGTTTGTGTTCTACAACCGACCCTTTAACAATGCCCTTATCGAGCCCGGCGCGGCCTACGGCGGGGCCGTCGACCAGCGGGCCTTCGGTGCCATTGAAGCGGCCAAGCGCGGAGCCGTGGGCGCCCTGGTGCGCTCGATGACCAGTGCCCACGACGACTTCCCGCACACCGGGGCCATGCGCTACGACGAAACCGTGCCCAAGGTACCCGGCGCGGCCCTCAGCGCCAACGCCGCCGACCAGCTCAGCCAGCTCCTCAAAGCTAATCCCGACCTGCAGTTCGAGCTGCAAATGGAATGCACCACCCTGCCCGACGAGAAAAGCTACAACGTAGTGGGCGAAATCAAGGGCAGCAAATTCCCCAATGAAGTTATCACCGTGGGCGGCCACCTCGACTCCTGGGACCTGGCCCAGGGCGCGCACGACGACGGTACCGGCTGCGTGCAGAGCATGGAAGCCCTGCGCCTGCTCCAGGCCGCCGGCTACAGGCCCGAGCGCACCGTGCGGGCCGTGCTGTTTATGAACGAAGAAAACGGCACCCGGGGCGGCAATGAGTACGCCCGCCTGGCCCAGCAGAACCACGAAACGCACCTGGCCGCCATCGAGTCGGACGGCGGCGGATTCACCCCGCGCGGCTTCACCATCGAAGCCGACCCCGCCACCGTGGCGAAGCTCGGGCGCTGGGCCCCGCTGTTCCGGCCCTACCACGCCGCCGAACTGCTGGCTGGCCACTCGGGCACCGATATTGAGCCCCTGGAGCCTGCCGTGCACCCCCGAGCCCTCATCGGCTACAAGTGCGACTCGCAGCGCTACTTCGACATTCACCACACCGCCGCCGACACCTTCGACAAAGTGAACCGCCGCGAGCTGGAGCTGGGCGGGGCCAGCATGGCCGCCCTCATCTACCTGCTCAGTAAATACGGCCTGTAAACAAGTTTCTGGTTATTAGTTTCTGTTTTCTGGTTGTCCATAGCCTCAATGGTACGAGGGCATAATTGGTAGGGCTCCACCGGGGCACTTGCCGCGCTTTTTGCTGACCGCAGGTTGCCTCATTCATCCCAAGTCAGGCCCTTTCTTCCAATCCACTGCTATCTCCCGCAACCAATACTTCCCCTTGAAACCTTATTGGCTGCCCCTGTTTCTGCTGCTGCTGCCGTTGCCGGCCCCGGTGGGAGCCAGTCTGCCGGCAGCCCCCCGCCCCGCCGGCCTGACGCGCTACTGGGTAACGCTGCGCGATAAAAACGGGGTCCGGTTCGTGCCCGGGTACTATTTCAGCCCCGCCGCGCAGGCCCGCCGCGTCCGTCAGCACCTGCCGGCCTACGAAGCCAGCGACCTGCCCGTGCGACCCGACTACGTGGCCGCCATTGCCGCCCACGTCGATACCCTGACGCTGGTGAGCCGCTGGTTTAATGCCGTGGCCTGCCGGGCCACGGC
>JALYUI010000644.1 GCA_030853845.1 Bacteroidota bacterium
CCCATGCCCCCGCCCGATACCCTCGCTGCCTCGTCGCTGAATATGCTGCTGTGGGTGGCCGGCCAGCACGGGGCCGACGGCCCCACCCTGAGCCGGGCAGTGGGCTTCGACCCCGCCGCTATTGCCGGCCCCGATGCCCGCGTGCCCATTGCCACCATTCAGCGCCTGTGGCCGCTGGTCATTGAGGCCACCGCCGACCCGTACTTCGACCTGCACCTCGGGCAGCGGCTCAACTTCGCCACGGCCGGCACGCTGGCCTATGTGCTGCTGCACGCCCCCACGCTGGGGGCGGCCATCACGCAGCTTTGCCGCTACCAGGATGTGGCCTGCCAGGGCGTGCGTACTTACCAAATGCCCGCGCCCGGATGGCCCGGTGCCGTCTGGCTGAACCTGGAGCTGACCAGCCCGGCCATCATCCATCCGCGCTACGTACTGAACTCGGAGCTGTCGATTTACCTGGCGGCCTTTGCCACGCTCACGGGGCGGCCGGTGGTGCCGCTGGCTGTGCGGCTGGCCTACCCGCGCCCGGCCGATACACGGGAGCACGAGCGGGCTTTCGGTACAGTCAATCTGGAGTTTGATGCTGCAATCACGCAGGTGGCTTTTGATGCGGCTATGCTGGCGCGGCCGGTGCTGCACGCCAACCCGGCGCTGTTTCCGCTGTTTGAGCAGCACGCGGCGGCGCTGCTGGCCCAGCTGCCCACCCAGCAGCCGCCCACGCTGCCCGAGCGGGTGCGCGGCGAGATTCTGCGGCTACTTAAGGGCGAAGCGCCCACGCTGGCCGTCGTGGCCGACTGCCTGCATCTGGGCGTGCGCACCCTCCAGCTCAAGCTGAAAGAAACCGGCCACAGCTACCAGCAATTGCTCGATGCCGTGCGCCGCGACCTCGCCCAAAGCCACCTGCGCGAGCCCCACCTCAGCATTACCGACATTGCCTTTCTGCTGGGCTACTCCGAGCCGAGCGTGTTCGTGCGCTCGTTCAGGAAATGGACGGGACAGACGCCGGGCGCGTTTCGGCGCTAGCGGGCTCCGGTTCGGCGGCCTCCCGGTGCCGGTCGACCCAGTAGGCCAGCAGCACGGGCAGCCACAGCAGCTGGCAGCCCCAGCCGATGGCCGCCGTGGTAGTGGGCTCCGGGCTGAACAGGGCGCTGACGTGGATGAGCAGTAGCAAGGCGACCAGGCCCCACACCCCGTAGCGACCCCGGCGGTTGCGGGCGCGGGTGCCGCGCAGGTACAAATACAGCCCGCCGAAAAAGACCAGCGCTTCCGCCACCTGCGTGCCCACCATCGAGTTCCAGAGGCCCAGCCCCAGCAGTGGCGACGCCCCCGGAAATAGCGGGAGGTCGGGCCGGTGCACCAGCAAATCGAGCAGCCAGTGGCTGGGCACCAGCAGGCCCACCAGCAGCGCGCCGCTGGCGTTGCGGCGCAGCAGCCAGTAGCCCAGGCCCAGCAGCATTCCCCAAAGCAGGTCCATCGCCAGGCTGTGCGAGAAAGGGTAGTGCACAAAATCAAACGATGAAACCGTCATCAGCCCGGGCACCACCCGCACCCGCTCGATGCCGAGCAGCAGCAGGTTGGGCCAGAGCAAATCGGCGAATTGCGACGCCAGAAACAGCGTGCCCAGCGACACGCGCGGTTGCGCCGTTTTGGCGCCAAAGCCTAATCCAAAATGACCGAGGAACATAGCCGGAAAGTGTTGAAGTGAGGAAAAGAGCCGGGGCTCATTGAACAGGTCAAAGGTCCGGCACCACCCCGGCGGCATTGCTGACCGTTTCCGCAAATCGAATTGACCAAAAACGTAAATCGACTTGCCTTACCCAGCCCCGGCGCGGCTGGTCCGGCGGCCGTCGTGTAAACTAATAGGCTCGACGGGCGAGGAGGAGAACCCGTCGGAAATGAGAAATAGATTTCTGGGTAAAATGATAGATTGCGGGCAGTTATCAGTTTCAATCAATGCGTTCAGCCTATTGTAATATGGCAGTAGCCTACTGGCTTTCTTGCGTTTTGGTGACAAACGTTTGGATTGATTTGAGAAATGCAGGAATCACTAGGCTTTAACCCAGGTATCTGAGAAAATTTCAATAATTTTGAAGTCTATTCAATTCTATTTTATTCGCTGATACTTCTACCCTTAGCCGCTATGCCCTTTCCCAAGCCTGCTACTCAGGAGCCTGACCGCTCGGCGCTTCCCCGGCGGCGCGGGTGGCTGCGGCAGGGGCTGCTGCTGGGGCTGGCCATGCTGTGCGGGGTGCTGGTGGCGAATAATCCCTTCCGGCCGTCGTCGGAAAACCCCGATGCCACGGCCCGGGGCTATCTGCGCTTCAAGGAAATTCTCAGCTACATCGACCGCGACTACGTTGATACGGTCGATACCGAGGGCCTGGCCGACTATGCCGTGATGGAGATGTTGGAAAAGCTCGACCCGCACTCGGTGTATATCCCGGCCCGTGACCGCGAAAAAACCGACTCCTTCCTGCAAAGCGACTTCGACGGTGTAGGCATCGAATTCAATCTGTTTCGGGATACCGTGACGGTGGTGGCCCCGCTCAGCGGCGGGCCGGCCGAGCAGGCCGGCGTACAGCCCGGCGACCAGGTACTCAGCATCGGCGGCAAACGGGTGTCGGGCGCGCGGCTCACCACCAATCAGCTCTCGCTGCTGCTGCGCGGCCCGCGCGGTACCAGCATCGCTATCGAGTTGCGTCGCCGCCATTTGCCGCGCCCTATCATGCTCAGTATTGCCCGCAGCCGTATTCCCAACAGCTCCGTCGACGCGGCCTACCTCGTTGATGCGCAGACCGGCTACATCAAGGTGAGCCGCTTTGCCTCGGGCACCTACGACGAGTTTAAGGCCGCGCTGGCCGATTTGCGCCGGCAGGGCCTCACCCGCCTCGTGCTCGACCTGCGCGGCAACCCCGGCGGCTACCTCGACCGCGCCACCCGCCTGGCCGACGAGTTTATTGCCGGCTCGCGCAAAATTGTGTACACCGACGGCAAGGGCGACCAGTATGACTCGCAGACCTACGCCCGCGTGGCCGGTGAGTTTGAGGAAGGCCCGCTGGTGGTGCTCGTGGATGAGGGCAGCGCCAGTGCCGCCGAAGTGGTGGCCGGTGCGCTACAGGACCACGACCGCGCCATTCTGGTGGGCCGGCGCACTTTCGGCAAGGGCCTCGTGCAGCAGCCTATCTCGCTCAGCGACGGCGGCGAGCTGCGCCTCACCATTGCCCGCTACTACACGCCGGCCGGCCGCTCCATTCAGAAGCCCTACGGGGCCAACTACGCCGAATACAGCGCCGACGTGAGCAACCGCGCCGCCCACGGCGAGCTCGAATCGGCCGACAGCATTCATTTCGCTAAGGAGCTGCGCTTCCGCACCGACCACGGCCGCACGGTATATGGCGGCGGCGGCATCATGCCCGACGTGTTTGTGCCGCGCGATTCGCTGGTGCACTCGGCCTACTACACTGCCCTGCTGAGCCACGGCGTGCCCCGGGCCTTTGCCCTGAGCTTTTTCCAAAGCCACAAGGAGGAGCTGGCCGGCCTGCGCTTCGAGCAGTTCAACGCTACGTTCCGCATCTCCGATGCGCAGCTGGCCAGCCTGGCCGCCCAGGCCGCGCAGGATGGCGTGGTGGCCAATGCCGGGGCCGTGCGCCGTTGCGCGGCCCTGCTGCGCAACCAGCTCAAAGCTTACATTGCCCGCAGCGCCTACGGCCCTGTGGCCTACTATACCGTGCTGCGCGACCAGGACCTGGAGCTACAGCGCGCCCTCCACGCCGTGGGCGACAGCACCGCCCAACTGGCCCTGCTGGGGCGGTAAAATACGAGTACCGCGAAATGAAATTTCGCGGTACTCGTCCGTAACTTCACGGCCTCATCCCACCCTCCTGATTATGGCTTATTACCACCGCCTCGGCCAGATTCCGCGCAAGCGGCACACCCAGTTTCGCCAGCCCGACGGCTCCCTGTACTCGGAGCAGCTGGTGGGCACGCAGGGCTTTCATGGCGTGTCGTCGCTGCTCTACCACGTGCATCCGCCCACCCAGATTAAGCACGTGGGCGCTCCCCGCCCCTACGCGCCCAAGCTGCTGAAGGACCGGCCGCTGCAACCCGAGCACCTGCGCACCCTGGCCCAGACCAGCACCGGCGGCGACTACCTGGCTGCCCGCCAGACGCTGCTCGGCAACGCCGACGTGACCATGAGCATCTGCAACCCCACGGAGCGGCGCATGGACTACTACTACAAGAATGCCCAGGCCGACGAGGTGATTTTCGTGCACGAGGGCAGCGGCGAGCTGTGGAGCCAGCTGGGCAAAGTGGCGTTCGAGGCCGGCGACTACGTGGTGGTGCCGCGCACGGTCATCCACCAGTTTCATTTTGATGAGGGGCCGGTGCGGCTGATGATTGTCGAGTCCTTCAGCCCGGTGGAAACCGTACGGCGCTACCGCAATCACTTCGGCCAGCTGCTGGAGCACTCGCCCTACTGCGAGCGCGACATCCGCCCGCCGAGCGAGCTGATTGCCGGCGATTTTCCGGAGGGCGACTACGTGGTTCACGTCAAGAAAGAGGGCCTGCTGCACGAGCTCACCTACGCCCACTCGCCCTTCGACGTGGTGGGCTGGGACGGCTACTTCTACCCCTACGCCTTCAGCATTCACGACTTCGAGCCCATCACCGGGCGGCTGCACCAGCCTCCACCCGTGCACCAGACCTTCGAGGGGCACAACTATGTTATCTGCTCGTTTGTGCCGCGCCTGTTCGACTACCACCCGCTCAGCATTCCGGCCCCCTACAACCACGCCAACGTCGATTCCGACGAGGTGCTGTATTACGTGGCCGGCAATTTCATGTCGCGCAAAGGCGTCGATTTGGCGTCCTTCACCTGGCACCCCACGGGGCTGCCCCACGGCCCGCACCCCGGCACGGTGGAGGCCAGCATCGGCAAAAAGGAAACCCACGAGCTGGCCGTGATGGTCGACACCTTCCGCCCGCTCTACCTCACCGAGGCCGCCCTGCCCTACGTAGATGGCCGCTACCCCATGAGCTGGAATCCCGGCTTCGTGCCCGACCCGCCCCGCTCAGCCGACATGATGGATTAGGTGCGGTTTTGCGCTGGCGGTTGTAACTTTAGCAGCAAGGCTGGCTCGGTTCGCGGTTCGTTGCACCAGAGGCTTTTCTTTTTCGTATAGGCTGTTTCACTTCACTATTTATCGTTGCTATCGCATGAAAAAGTCTGTAATACTCGCGCCGCTGCTGTTTTTGCTATTGCTCGGCTGCAAAAAAGTTGAAAATCAGGTCGCGCAGATTCTGAAGTTTACCGTCAACGTGTCGCAGGTTTCCCGGGTGCCGGGTCCCAGTCTTTTCTTCACGGCCCTGCCCGCACCAGTCACGATTGTTACGAATTCCTCAACGGCGTTTAACAGTAACAATACCAATAGTTCGAAGGTGCAGGATGTGTACCTCGACCAGCTGCAGCTGACGCTGCTAAATCCGACAACAGCAGTTCCAAACTTTAACTTTTTGGACCTTCTGCGCGTGTATATCAATACGCCCGGAGCCAGCAATCGCATTTTGCTGGCAGAAATCACCAACCCGCCGCAGGACCAGACTACCCTGACGCTGGTACCTACTACGGCCCGGCTTGACGAATATCTTAAATCGGACAAGTATGAGCTCACGGTGTACAGCCAACAGAAACCAACCTATGGCGGCATCAGCCCCTTAGACTCGCTAACGATACGCACCGATGCGCGCTTCCGGGTAACGGCCAGCCCGTTGTAGTCTTTCGCGCCTTCCCGAATGCCCAACGGCCCCGCCGG
>JALYUI010000654.1 GCA_030853845.1 Bacteroidota bacterium
GGTACCACTCGAAGTCTTCCAGCTTCATGCCCTGGCGGATGAGGCCGGCCAGCATCGAGCTGGTTTCCAGCTTGTGGCGCAGCTTGGCCCCGTCGAACTCGCGCTCGGCCGAACCGGCCGACTCGCCCGCCAGCGGCAGCAGCAGGTCGGAAGAGTTCACCACGCGCGGGTCGTCGTCGTTGTTGCGCATGTTGAAGAACTTGATGTCGGCCGGGTAATGCGTGATGAAAATGGGACCTTCCAGCTCGGTCAGGCGGTTCTCCTCGGCGGCACCCAGGTCGTCGCCCCACTGTAGCTCGGGGAAACCCTCGGGCTTGAGGCGCTCGATGGCATCGGCATAAGTCATGCGCTTAAAGGTGAGGTCTTTGATATCGTCAGCGTCGCGGCCGAACAGGGCCAGCTCCTTGGCGCACTTGGTGGCTACTTCGTTGGCGGCGGTGCGCACAATGCCACTCAGGTGGCCCAGCAGCTCGTCGAGGTCGCCGAGGTGCTCAATCTCGAACAGGGTGAACTGCGCCAGGCGGCGGTTGTCGGCATTCAGCTCCTTGCGGAAGCTCTGAATTTCGCCGCACACGCGGCCACCTTCCACGGCCTGGGTCAGCATTTCGATGTAAAGCTGGTTGCTCTGGGGCAGGAACATTTTCTTGCCGTCGTACCAGTCGAGCGTAAACAGGGTGTCGGTATTTTCGCAAGCGCCGGTCACGCCCACGATGTGGGGCATGTTGTGGATGGTGACGAAGCCTTCCTGCTCGCAGTATTTGCGGGCACCGCGCATCATAGCATCCCATACTTTGATTACCGCCATGCGCTTGGGGTCGGTGCTCAGGTTGCGGTTGCCGGCGTGGGCCGAGGCGAGGGTAGCCGCAGCTACATTGGGGGCGAGGGTGTTAGTGTCCATCGGTGAATGAGTAAATGAGTGAATGAGTGATTAAACAGCGCAGCAGCGCAGGAATGACTTATCTATCCGACCCGAACGGGCACAAAAAAACCGTTTCGGAATCCGAAACGGTGGCGGGGCAACAACCAGAAAAATGAACGGAAACAGCGGACGAAAAATCGGCAAAACCGACGGCGGCCAAGACCTTCCGGTCCTCTCGCGGGGCGCTGTTGAGCAAGGCCCCGCGCTTCATCAACGGGTGTTTGGGTTGAAGCACGATGCAAAATTACCACATCGTTACGTCGGCCCATCCATTCGTAATGTTAAGTTTTTATTGCGCTATTTTTTTGAAGTTTTATTTCCTGCCTAACTGGCTAAGCGAGGGCATTTTCAGCGGCTCTTTTCCAGCCAAAAAAAATCCAGCCAGTCATAACCAATTGCTTTGCAAGCAGAACCCACCGTAACTTTGGCTCTTTATTCCGCAAGCGAAAGCGGCTTCCCTGCTTTCCAAGCCGCAAAAAGCCCCCGAAATACCAACGTATTTCGGGGGCTTCTTCATTAGCTGCTGCTTCTACTATTCAGCCTGGTAACATACTGGTCCAAATTCGGCGAAATCAGCAACGGGCTACCGGCTCAGCTCGTAGGGCCGTTGTCTACTTTGGCCTCAATCACAGTCTGCACGCTGGTCGATACGGCCGACAGGATGTCATAGCCGGTGGCGGCCTCAATGGCATTGACGGTGGTGCGGTAGCTGCCCCAAGCCGTACCAATCGAGTTGGTATTGGGCATGTCCACGGCAATAACACGGGTGCTGGTGGTCACGCGGCCGGCGTCGCCGGTACCCACGGGCAGCACCACCAGCACTTTCCAGCAGTTGCTGGGCACCACAATGTGGCCGCTGTTGATGGTGGTGGCGTAGCCATTCGAGCCGGTGCCGCCCTGGCCGTAGCTGCCGGCAATAATGTAGCACTCGTTGCCGGCATCTACCAGCGTGCGGGCGTAGTTTTCGAGGCCGGCCCAGGTGCGCTGGTTGTTGGTAGGAGCCTGGGGCATCATGTTGGTCATGAGGAAGGTAGCCGTATTGTCGGCCACCGAGCCGTTGCGGTCGGCACTGGGGCAGTTGTGGCCGCGGTCGAAGCCCGAGCCGCTGTAGCTGGTGCTGCCTACGCGGTACCAGCCGCTGGGCAGGGTCGCATCGGAGGCGAAATTATCCTGGCGGGCAGTGGTGCCCAGCCAGGCGCTGCTCAGGTGCCAGCTCACCCAGTTCGGCTTGCCCTTGTCGCGGCTATACGACAGGGAATACTGGGTTTTGGTCATCAGGTAGTTGTTGGGATAGTTCGTAGCGTCGGTCACTGCGCCGCTGGGGTTGCCCATGGCCAGGTTGCTGTCGCGCGTGGCGGCTTCCTGGTTCACGGTGGCGGCGGTGGGGGTTTGGCTGGGAGTTACCTGGTCGACGCGCGAACAGGAAACGGCCAGCACGGTGAGCAGCGCCAGGCTGCTAATGCGAGTAAGCGTAACCTTCATAAAAAAGTGTTGGGGAAAAAGGTTAAAATGGTGGCCGCAAAATTCCCGTCTTGGGATTACCCCACCGCAGCCGCAATGTTACGTCTATGTTATCATCCAATCAATTAGCTGATTTATAAAATTATGGCATCTGGCCACGGTCGATGTTATATAGCATTAATTGTATTCCCAAAACCGTACAAAGCCCTTCACAAAACAGCCCCACTGGAAAACCATTGGGGCTGTTTGAAAGAAAAAACCTCAACGCAAAAGACAATTTCAGGCAGTCAGAAAAAATCTATCGTTTGGTTAGTGATTACTCACTACCCAGCGTTGGGCTGCTACTTTCCGGCCGGTATTATCGCGCAGTACCAGGTGATAGAGGCCGGCGGGCAATGCGGGCAACGCCAGCTGCTGGGTCGCAGCATCGGTGAGCGGAGCCTGATGCACCAGCTGGCCGGCTTCGGAGTAGGTCAGCAGCTGGCCGCCACCGGCCGGCAGATTGCGGCAGTCGACGTGGGCGGCCCGGGCCGTGGGAGCCGGGTTGGGGTACACATCGAGCTGCGCGGTGGCGGCCGGCTTGCCAACAGCCACGGCCACTACCGGCGAGAAGGTTTCCTGGCCATCCACATCAACCTGACGCAGGCGATAGTAGAGCGTGGCACGGTCCAGTGCGCCGGCTTCGGTATCGCGCAGCTGGTAGTTGCGGGCGCTGCTGCTGCTGCCGGCGGCGGCCACGCGGCCCACAGCCTGGTAGCCACCATCGCCGCTAGCCGAGCGCTCGACCTGGAAGTAGCGGCTGTTTTTCTCCGAAGCCGTAGCCCAGCGCAGCTGCGTGCCGCCCTCGGCCCACTGCCCCGAGAAGCTCACCAGCTCCACGGGCAGCGGGTATTGCAGGTCCAGCAGGGGCACATCCTGCGCGAAAGCGTAGTACATGCGGGTTTTCGAGTTGGCGGAAACCGGGCTGGTTACATCGAGTCGCACGTAGGTGAAGTCGCGCGAGGCCAGGAACGACACCTCGCTGCGGTTGCTGCCATCGAGCAGGCCCACGCTCAGCAGCTCGGTGCCGGTTTTGCTTTCGATGATGGTGTTGCTGGCATCGTAGGTCGAAACCGTGAGGCTGGCCAGGGCGCTGGCGCTGAGCAGGGCGCCGTCGTTGCTCACCGCTATGCCCACGCGGTTGCCGGCCTGGCCCGTGCCGTTGAGCTTCACTTCGAGATAAGCCGTGGCCGTGTTCACGACCGTAAACAAGTTGGTGCCGGTGATGAGCAGCTCGGCATAGTCGCCAGGGCTAATGTTAGCATCGGCGGCTTTTTCGGGGTTGAGCACGCTGCTCAGGGTCACGGTGGTCGTCACGTTCACCATCCCGGTCAGAATATTAATCGTAGCGCCGGCCCCCACCGTTTGCGGGCCGCTGTTGAAGTAGTCGACGCTGGGCACTGGGCCCGCAAAATCGGAAAGCACCGGATTGATGCCCTGAAAGGCGGCCGGCGACAACCCGAAGCCATAGTACACCTGTAAGTCATCGAGCCCGGTGAGCAGGCCGATGCGCTCGATTTTCACTTCATCAAATGCCTGCGAGGTCGCAAACGCCACCATGGCCCTGTTCCCGGGCAGCAGGTTCAGCTCCAGCAGGCCGAGGCCCGATTTGGCTTCCACCAGCGTGCCGTTGCGATAGGTCGTCAGCTTCAGGCCACTGAGCAGACCCACGTCGAGCAAGCTATTCTGGCCTACCACAAAGCCCGCGTGGTAGCCTACCGGCACGCCACCAGCCGGCACGCCAGCCAGCTTGGTGCGTAGCGAGGGGTTGCAGACCACCGTGAGCAGGCTGCGCAGCAGGGCGTAGTTGGTCAGGTCGTTGTCGGCCACGAAGCCGGGGTTGTCCACGTCGGTATCGAGGCAGAGGCCGCTAGCCGAGCTGGCCGTGCTGTAGTCGCTGCTGGTGGGGGCGGCAAACCGCGACAGGTAGCCCACCGGCCGCGTCTGCAGGCCCGGCCGTACGCCGTAGGCATAATAGATATTGGTCGTGTAATTCACGCCCACGGCCCCATCAATAACCAGTTCCACGGCATCGAACGACTTGGTGGTGCTGAATTCGAGCTGCGTGGGCCGTGTGCCGGCCCCGAGCAGGGCCTGCACCAGCGTGGCCTGCACCACTTTCGCCTCGCGCAGCTCGGGTGTGGCCCCACTCAGGTAGGTGCGCAGCGTTACGGTGCCCAGCGCGCTCACGCTGGGCAGCAGGCCGGCCGCGGCCGTGGCCACAATCATGCCGGCCCGGTACCCAGCCGGGGCCTCGTGCAGGAGTTTCAGGCGCAGGGCCACGGGCACGCCCACACTGGCTGTGGCATCGGTCGTAAGGCTGGCGTAGGTGGTGAAGTCGCCGTCGCTGGCATTCGCGCCAGCCGTCACGTTGCCGCTGCCGCTCACCTGAGGCGAAGGTTGGGTAACCTGATACGTGTTGCTGCCCGTGGAATAATAAGCCGGCTGGATGGCTTGCGCTACGCTGGGAAAGCCCTCCAGCATAAACAGCAGGGCCGGCAATACGAAGCGCATTAATTGGCGCAGCCAGAAAGACGGGCGGGTAATGGGGCGAGCAGCGGGACGAATAAATGTTGACATGGCGAAAGGCGAAAAATTTTGGAGATAAACCAGTATTTGGTTATCTACCTGCAATTCCGCCACCATTCGCCGCCAACTCGCCCAGCCGCCGGGAATCCCATATTAGCACCGTGAGCCTCCCATGCCGGCTTTCCCATTGCCGGAAAAGGTGTCCATTAATGAGAATTTTCTAATAAATCGCCAAAATCCGAACTGAACTCTGTTTCGTATATAGCCTGTTTCTGCCCTTTTAGAACCAGCCGCGACAAATACGGCCTACTTTTGTAATGTAATTTTTCTAATTGCATTCTTCTTGACACTCGATTAGTTTTGCTTTCCCCGCCTGATACTTGTCGGGGGCCAGTTGAATGGCGAGCCCACCCTCTTTCCGCATTTTACCATGCTTCAGACTCTACCTTTTAAAATATTTATCGTCGAAGACAATGAGTGGTACGGCGAGCTGCTGGAGCACCACCTGGGCCGCAACCCGGGCCATAGTGTACAGCGCTTCACCACAGCCCGGGCCTGTCTCGAACACCTGGGCGAGCAGCCCGACCTCATCACCCTCGACTATTCGCTGCCCGATGCCAAGGGCGAACAGCTGCTGGGCCAGCTTCGGGAGCGCCTGCCCGGCGTCGAAGTGCTGGTGATTTCGGGGCAGGAAGACGTTAGTACCGCCGTGAGTATGCTGCGGCAGGGAGCCTACGACTACCTTGTGAAGGACGATAACACCCTCGACCGCCTCTGGAACCTGGTGGGTAAGATTGAGCAGCAAACCAGCCTGCGCCGCGAAAATACCAAGCTGCGCCAGCAGGTAGGCGCCCGCTACGGAGCCGAGCAGGCCCTGCTGGGTGAGCACACCTCTATGCAGCAGGTGCGTACGCTCATTACCAAGGCGGCGCGCACGGCCATCACGGTCAGCATTAGTGGCGAAACCGGGACCGGCAAGGAAGTAGTGGCCAAGGCCATTCACTTTCAGTCGGACCGCGCCAGCCAGGCTTTCGTGGCCGTGAACATGGCTGCCATTCCGCGCGAGCTGGTGGAAAGCGAGTTGTTCGGCCACGAGAAAGGCGCTTTTACCGGCGCGGTGGCCCGCCGCGTGGGCCGGCTGGAGGAAGCCAATGGCGGCACGCTCTTTCTGGATGAGATTGCCGACCTCGCCCTGAGCCTGCAGGCCAAGCTGCTGCGCGTGCTCCAGGAGCGCGAAGTGACCCGCGTGGGCGGCAACCAGACCATTGCCTTCGACGTGCGCCTGATTGTGGCCACGCATCACGACCTACTGAGCGAGGTGCAGGCCGGCCGCTTCCGCGAAGACCTGTACTACCGCCTGCTGGGCCTGCCCATTGTGCTGCCGCCCCTGCGCCAGCGCGGCCCCGACACCCTGCTGCTGGCCGAAAAGTTTGTGTGTGACTTCTGCCGGCTGAACAACCTGCCGCCCCGCTACCTGGCCGAAAACGCCCGCGAGCGCCTCATGGGCCACCCCTTCCCCGGCAACGTGCGCGAGCTGAAAGCCGTGGTGGAGCTGGCCACCGTGCTGGCCGACGGCGACCAGATTCAGGCCGACGACCTGCCGCTGCGCTCGACGCGGGCAATGGGCGGAGCCGGCAGCGCGCTTTCGCTGCGCGAGCAGACTACGGCCATTGTGCAGGGCTGCCTCGACGAAATGAATGGCGACGTGCTGGCCGTGGCGGCCCGGCTACAAATGGGAAAATCAACCATTTACCGCATGATTCAGCAGCAGGAGCTATCCGTGAGTTAGCGTACCGTCGCTTCGGCCGGGGCTGGTTTCAGGCCGCCGGATTATCTTTCCCGCTATGCGTCGCTCCCGCTTTCCGCGCCAGGCCCGTCGGGCGGCCGTTCCGGCCGTCCGGCGCGTGGCTGCCCTCCCGGCTGGCCCGCCGGCCTTTAGCCAGGGCCTGGCCGACCAGGTGCCGCTCATCCTGTTTCAGTACGACCTGCGGCACCACCGGCTGCTGCACTGCAACCGGCACTGCCACACGGTGCTGGGCTTTTCCGGGGCCGAGCTGCTGGCCATGGGCAGCCAGCTCGCCACGCTGCTGCACCCCGAGTCGCAGGCCCAGCTGCGGCACCCCGACAATCTGTACCGGCTGGGCCAACGCCAAACCCTGACCTGGGATTGCCGGGTGCGGCACGCTGATGGTACCTGGCGCTGGCTGCGCCTACGCCTGCGGGTGAGCCAGATTGGCGATGCCGGCCACCCCAGCGAGCTCACCGGCAGCGCCGAAGACGTGACCCGGCACCGCGCGGCCCTGGAGGAGCTGCGGCACAACCGCCACCTGCTGCGCCGCGTGGTAGACGTGGTGCCCAGCCTGATAACTATTTACGACCTGGCCCTGGGCCGCAACGTGTACACCAATCAGCGGCTGGAGCCCGTGCTGGGCTACGCCAGCGAGGAGCTGGCCGCGCACGACCCCGAGGAAACGTTTAACCGGCTGCTCACGCCGGAATCGCGGGCCGAGCTGCGCGCCCACCTCGACCTGATGCGCACCCTGGCCGACGGCGAAACCCGGACGCTGGAATATCCGGCGCGGCACCGCGATGGCTCGCCGCGCTGGCTGCGCACCACGCACATTCCGTTTCTGCGCGACGAGCGGGGCCTGGTGCTGAGCTTAATTGGCGTGACTGAAGACGTAACGGCCCGCCGCGAAGCCGAAGAGCGCAACCACGCCGCTACCGCCCGCATGGCCGAGCAGCACCGGCTGTTCCGGCAGGTAATTGATGCGCTGCCCCACTTGGTTTACCTCAAGGATGGCCAGGGCCGGTATCTGCTGGCCAACCTGGCCATGGCCTCGGTATTCGGCCTGACTCCGGAAGAGCTGACGGCCGACCCCAGCCCACCCCTGCTCCACGTAGCGGCCGACCTACAACGCTACCAGGCCCAGGACCAGCAGGTACTGACGACCGGCCAAGACCTGAAGCTGGAAAAATCGGTACAGCTGGCCAATGGGGAAGTGCAGTGGTTCAGCAGCGTGAAGCGCCTGTTTCAGGGGGCCGACGGGCAGTCCCAGGTGCTGGGCGTCGACAGCAATATTACGGAGCTCAAGCGCACCCAGCAGGCCCTGGAAGCGGCTATCAGGGCGGCGCAGGGTGATGCCAGGGCCAAGGAAGACTTCCTGGCCAACATGAGCCACGAAATTCGCACGCCGCTGCATGGCATTCTGGGCCTGACGGGCGTGCTGGCCAAAACCACCCTCAGCCGCAGCCAGCACGACTACCTGCGCCTGCTGGGCGAGTCGGCTGAGCACCTGCTCACGGTCCTCAACGACGTGCTGACCACCGCCCGCCTCGGGGCCGGCAAGCTGCGCCCCGAAGCCATGCCCTTCAGCCCGGAGGAGCTGCTGCGCGGCTGCGTGGCTCTGCTGCGGCCCCGCGCCCGCGAAAAGGGCCTGCGCCTGCGCCTGGGCAAGCCCGCGGCCCTGCCCAACGTGCTCGGCGACCCCCACCGCCTGCGGCAGGTCCTGCTCAACCTGGTCAGCAACGCCATTAAGTTCACGCCGACGGGCGAGGTCCGGCTCAGCTGCAGCCTGGTGGCGGGGCCGGCCCATGCGCCCGCCCTGCCCGACACTGTGTGGCTGCGCTTCGTGGTGGATGATACCGGCGTGGGCATCGCGGCCGAGGTGCTGGACAAAGTATTTGAGCCTTTCACCCAGGCCGCCGCCAGCACCGACCGCGAATACGGCGGCTCGGGACTGGGCCTGAATATTTCGGAAGGACTGGTGAAGCTGCTGGGCGGCACGCTACGGGTGAGCAGCGAACCCGGTGCCGGCAGCGCCTTCGCCTTCGTATTACCGCTGCCTCTGGTGCCACTGGAAACAGCCGCCACTGCCCCGCAGCCGGGCTTCGCCGCGCCCGCGACCCTGCCCCCGCCCGCCGGCCGCCTCCTCCTGGTCGAAGACAACCTGGTGAACAGCCTGCTGGCCGAAACCGTACTGCGCAACTGGGGCTGGCAGGTAACCACGGCCGCCAGCGGCCCGGCCGCCATTGCCCTGTTCGAGCACCGCGAGTTCGACCTGGTACTGATGGACATTCAGATGCCGGGCATGGATGGCGAAACCGCTGCTCGTGCCCTGCGCGCCCACCCCGACCCGGCGCGCGCCGCCACGCCCATTATTGCCCTCACGGCCCGCGCCCAGGCCGGCGAGGCCGAGCGCCTGCAATCCAGCGGCTTTGCGGGTTACCTTGCTAAACCCTACCGCGAAGAGCAGCTGCTCGATACCATCCGCACGGTACTAAGCCGGACGGCCAATGCTGCCGAATCACTCGTCCCTTATCACACTTTTTCTGCTATGCCTGCCGACTCTCACTTATACGACCTGAGCAACGTGCGCCAGCTGGTGCGCCACGATGAAGCCATTGTGCGCCGCCTGGCCTGGGCCTTTATCGAAACCACCCCGGCCATTCTCACCGCTCTCGACGAAGCCCTGACCGAGGGCAACTGGGAGGCCGTGGGCGACGCCGCCCACCACCTCAAAAGCTCGCTCGACGGACTCGGCGTAAGCAGCCTGCGGCCGGTTATCCGCGAAGTGGAAGCCTATGGCGATACTCCCCCCGAGCCCGCCCAGGCCGCCCGGCAGGTGACCCTGGTGCGCACGACTACCGAGCAGGTGATGGCCGCCCTGCGCCAGGAATTCCCCGAGTAAGCCCGTGCCCGTACCATTGGAACCAGCTTTCGGAATACCTGACCCTAACGCGTCCATTTGCCTCGACACCGTGGTGATTGGGGCCGGGCAGGCCGGACTGGCGGCCGCTTACTACCTGCGGCAGCGCGGCCATAACTTCCGTATTCTGGAGGCGGCCCCGACGGCGGGCGCGGCATGGGCCGCCCGCTACGACTCGCTCAGGCTTTTTTCGCCGGCATGGGCCAGCGGGCTGCCCGGGCGGCCCTGGCCCGGCAACCCGCTGCACTACCCCACCCGCGACGAAACTGTGGCTTATCTGCGCGACTACGCGGCCCATTTCGACTTCCCGATTGATACCGGCCAGCGCGTTGTGCGCCTCCGCCCCGCGCCCGACGGGGCGGGCTACGAGGTAAGCACGGCCGCCGGCCGCCACTACCTGGCCCGGCACGTCATCATTGCCACCGGCCCCTACACCACGCCGCACCGGCCCGCCTGGGCTGCCGCGCTGCCGCCCGCAGTAGCCCAGCTGCATAGCCGCGACTACCAGCGCCCCGCGCAGCTGCCCGGCACCGGCCCGGTGGCGGTGGTGGGCAGCGGCAATTCGGCCGTGCAGATTGCCGCCGACCTGGCCGCCACCGGCCGCGCGGTGGCAGTGGCGTTTGATGAGCAGACAACCGCCACGCCCAACAACAACCTCATGTGGGCGGCCCTGACGCTGAGCCGCTTCCTGCGCATTCCGGTTGGCACGGCCCTGGGCAGCTGGATTCGCCGGCAGCCCGAAGGCGTGGTGCGCCACGACCTGCTGGCGCTGCGCAAGCAGCCCACGGCTCACTTCGTGGGCCGGGCCACGGGCGTGCTG
>JALYUI010000664.1 GCA_030853845.1 Bacteroidota bacterium
GTTATCGAGTGCGGCCCGGCCGCCAGCTCCTTGAACAGGTTATCGACCTTGCCCCGCGTGAAGTCGCCCACGTTGGAGAGGTAGCTTTCGTTGAGCACGAGCAGCTTCTCGGGGTCGTGGTCGAGCACGGCCGTAATGTCGTGCCCAATGCCCGCCCCGGTCGTGTTGATACCGCTGTCGTCGTGCAGGCTGGCCAGCAGCGTGGTGTTCTGGCCGGTGAGGCCGCCAAAGGCAAACTGCTCGTTGTCCATAAACAGGGCAATGTCGGGCGGGGTGGTATCGGTGGGCGCGCCCTTGTAGGCTCCGCCCGTCGAGCGCTGCTCGTAGCCGTTGGCATCCGCGTCGTGGGCGGCGTCGTAGGCGTAGAGGCTGATTTTACCCAGTCCCACGCTGTAGTTGATATCCTTCGGCACCACGAAGGTGAGATTAAACTGGCCGTTCACCACGTCGGCCTGCCCGCCATAAATCACGCTTTCCTGAATCGTGACGGGGATGGACGTATCGTCGGGCTCGTTCCCCAGCGTCAGCACCGTCGTGGGCTTGTCGTAAATCGTAATCTGGGCCCGGCCGGTGAACCCGGCGTTGAGCGCCCCGCCGTTCAGCACCTTGCCGTGCACCCGAATGCGGGCCAGCGCCTGAATGGTGTCGGCATTCACCCAGCCGGCCACCGTTTTGCTGCGCCGCCGCACACTGTCGAGTACCACTGTCTGGCGCGGGTAGGCCAGCGTCATGCTGGGGTCGGCCAGCAGCGTATAGTTGCGGTTGTTGATGTCGTAACGGTACTGCGGCGAGCCAGGTGCCGGTACCGATGGCGCAGCATTTTTGCTCAGCATGATGATGGTGGCAATGGCCGGCATCTGGCCATTGATGGGCTGAAGCACCCGGTTGAAGTACGCTTGGTTGAGCGCCGCGTTGGCCCCTGCATCGACTACGCGGGTGGTGGTGAACAGGCCGATGGCCCCGCCGCTGGTGTTGTCGGTGAGCACCTGCTCGCCGGCCGAGGTGAAGTCGGGGTTGTCGTAGGTGCTGAAATCGCAGGTGCCCGTGGTAAAAAAGGCCAGGTTGTTAGTATTGCGTAGGGCCAGCACCGAGGCGTTGGTAACAATCTGCTCGTCGGCCCAGCCTTTAGGGCCACCGTGGCCCAGGTAGTTCACAATCAGCGAGCCCTGCTCCACCGACTGGTCGATGGCCAGGTTGCACGCCGGCGAGCGCTGCCCGGCCGCCACCGACAACTGCGGGTAGAGGTCGAGGTACACCTTGTGCACGTTGTACACCGGATGGGTGCTTTCGATGATGTTGGCCACCGCGTCGGAGCCATTCTGATTAGCCGCCACAAATAGGTTGGCGTTACCATCGTCCGACACCAGCGTGATGCGGTTGCGCCACTTGCCCAGCGCCGCCGACGCATCGTAGCTGATAATCTTATCGACCATGGCCCGGGCCTGGTCGATGTTGCCGAGCTGGCCCTTGGGCTGCCGCACTGGCAGGCGGCCCACGCCCACGTCGAGCAGCTCCACGCCGGGGTTTATTTCCTCCCACTCGCCCTCGTTGTCGTCGAGCAGCGCGTAATAGTCGTCCGACGAGTAGCTGGCCCCCTGGTCGAAGGGCGAGAACGACTCGCGCGACTCGTAGGTGAGCACGTAGTTCTGGTTGAACGCATCGAACTGCGCATCGCTCTTGAACGGCACCCGGTCGCGCCACCAGGCGGGCTCGGCCGAGGCATCGTTATAGGGGTCCGACTTGTAGTCGAATGACGCATCGCCGAACAGCAGCAGCTGCACCGGCTTGCCGGCCGGGGCGCGGTCGTACACCTGCTTCATGAAGTCGCGGATAGCCGTTACATCCTGCCCGCCCGAGCCGAACTCGTTGAACACTTCGGTGGTCGTCACCACGGCGGCGCGCAGGTTGTCGTGCTGTAGGCGGTGGTCGGCCAGGCGCTGGGCCTGCCCGCGAAACACGGGCGCGGCTACAATCACCAAATCAAGCCGGCCGTCGAGGTTGAGGGCGTGCAGGTTCTGGCTGGCTACCCGCCCAAACGTGCGCGGCACCCCAAAGCTGCCGGTGGGCTGTAGCGCCACAAACTCGCGTACGGTATCGGCCGGGGCCACGAAGCTGCCGCTGCCATCGAGGGTGTAAGCCACGGCGCGACGGGGGTTAGTTACGTCCCACACTAGCGGAGCGATTGTGGCCGTCCCAGCCAGCGTGTATCGGTTGAAGGCCCCGGGGCCAATGTTAGTGAGCGTACGAAACTCCAGCTGCGCACCGCTCAGCCGCAGCTGCCGCGAGGCGTTTACTTCGAGATAGTCGAGGTAGCCGCTGGCGTTAGCATCGCTGCTGCTGTAGGTAAGGCCCACCCGCAGGTCGGTGCCGGGGTTGGCAAGGGCTAGCTGCCGCGTGTCGGTGCTGGTCGTGGCAATCGAGCCAAAGGAGCCTCCGGGCAGTGGCGCTACCGTCTGGCTGGCCAGGGCAGTGCTGTTGAGCGTGAGTTGAAAGCTGCTCGCTGCGCCCGAGCTGGCTGCCAGGGCCGAGGTCACGGTAATGGGCGCGCCCGCCACCAAGTCGCTGATGCCCGAAAAGGTGATGTCACGCTGCCCACCCACCCGGAAGCCTTCGCCGAGCCAGGTACGGCCCGAATGCAGCAGGTTCACCAGGTCGTGCTCGTAGAAGGCGCGGTAAGTGAAGCTGCTCACATTCACCGGCGTAGTGGTGGGCGTGGCGGCCGGGGCGGGGCTCACGCGGCGGCCGGCCGTGCCGTTCACCGTCACGAAGTAGTAGGTGGTATCGGTGTAGAGATTGTTGCGGTGGCGGAATACGCCGCCCCGGGCTTCCCAGGTGTGCGCGCCCGGCGAGTAAAACAGGAAATATTCGCCGTCGTCGAACACGTTATCGGTATTGCCCACGAACAGAATGTTGTTTTCGGTCAGGTCGTCGGGCCGCCAGGTGGCATTGAGCTGGGGCAGTATGCCCATCGAGTTGCCATACAGGTGCAGGTTGTTGGGGTTGACGCTGCCCGTATTGATACCCAGCTTCCCTAACGTGATTTTATCGAGCTTATAGATGCCGCTTTCGGCCACGCCCATTTTAAACCAGTCGCCGCTGTTCAGCACCGACTGGCGGGCGTGGGCGCGGGTGGTAGCGGCCGTGCGGTTGGCGCTGGGCTGGTAGCGGTAGTCGAACGATACGAGGCGCTCGGGCTGGCCGGTCTGGGGGCTGCGCCGCACGGGGCGCACACTCAGAAACGTCACGGGCAGCTTCATCTCGGTGCCGCCGCTGAGCTGGGGCTCTGGGCCGGCGGGCAGCTTGGCGGCGTTGTAGAGGCGGGCATCGGCCGGCGCGAAGGCCTCGTACACCAGGTTCAGCAGCTCGCCCTGGGCCACGGCCCCGCTCAGCCGCAGGCTGAACCAGGGCGCCTGCTCGTCGCGGGCAAAGTGCGCCTCATCGAAGCTGGGCACTTTTTGCTTGCGCTCGCCCGTGGTGGGCACTTGCGCATAGCCGCCCCATTTAATTGCGCCGTGCGCAACGGTTTGGGCTAGGGCCGCCGGACCGGCCCCCAGGCTCAGTATCAATCCAATTGCCGCAACCAGGAGAAAAGAAGGACGCATACACGAAGGTGAGGTGTTTAAACATTCTATTGCAGCGGTTGCCGCGCCGTGGCCCCGCAACACTGAAGCCAGCAAGCCGGTTCGCCCGTTGCCGGGTTCGTAACTGTCAATAGCCGGATTTTATTGTATCATTTGCCGATAATATTATCAACGGTAGCCACCGAGCTAGCGGGCGGCGGTTTTGGGCACCGAAAACAGTACGTAGGCCAGCACAATCAGCGGAACGGCGGTGGCTTGCAGGGCCAGCAATAATCCTGCCGCCAGCAGCGCAAACAGAAAGCGCCGCCGGTTATCGGCCCAGCGCAGATTCTTGAACTTGAGGGCAAACAAGGGCAGCTCAGCCACCAGAAGGCCCGACAGTAGCACCGTGAGGCCCACCAGCACCAGTGGATTGAGGATAAGTTCGCTCACCCCAAACCGGTCGTGCGCCAGAATCAGCGGCAGCGAGGCCACTACCAGCGTGCAGGCCGGCGTGGGCAGCCCGATAAACGAAGTCGTCTGCCGGGTGTCGTTGTTAAACTTGGCCAGCCGCAGCGCCGAAAAGATGGTAACTAGAAAGCCCAGATAAGGCAAATAAGTTAGCATCCCATTGGTATGGACAACAAACCCGGTGTCGCCGGGCTCCAGACTGGTTGCCTGAATTAGCAACACAAATAACATCGCCCCCGGCACCACTCCAAACGACACCATATCGGCCAATGAATCAAGGTCTTTGCCAATGGCCGACGACACGCGCAACGCCCGGGCCACCAAGCCGTCGGCAAAGTCGGCGATGGCGGCAGCAGCTACAAACCAAGCCCCGGTTTCGAGCCGCCCGGCAAAAATGTGGGTCAGCGCCAGGCAGCCGAACAGCAGGTTGAGGCAGGTAACAGCGTTGGGCAGATGTCTTTTCATTTAACAGTTATCAATTAACATTTAACAATTTCTTATCCACTAACAGTATCACTTACTGCCTGTTGACTGACACATAGCTTCGACCACAAGGCTGTTAAATGATAAATGATAATTGTTAAATGAGAAACGGGTTGCTGCGGCGCTCGGCCCCGATGGTAGTAGCCGGGCCGTGGCCGGGATGCACCGTGGTGTCGTCGGGCAGGGTCATCAACTGGGTTTCGATGCTGCGCAGCAGGGTGGTGTGGTCGCCGCCGGGCAGGTCGGTCCGGCCGATGCTTTGCTGGAACAGCACATCACCGCCGATAACCGTGGCCGTGGGCGCGTGGTAGAAAACGACGTGGCCGGGCGCATGGCCAGGCGCAAAGCGCACCTCCAGTTCGGTTTCGCCGAAGCGCACGGGCTGCCCGGCGGCCAGCTCGCCGGTGGGCTCGGCCGCCTGGTACTGCGGGAAGCCGTAGATGCCGGCATAGCCTTCCACGGCGCGCAAAGTGGGGAGGTCGAGCGGGTGCAGCAGAAACGGCGTGCCCGGCCAGGTGCTCAGCACAAATTGGTTGCCCAGCACGTGGTCGACGTGGGCGTGGGTATTGAGCAGCAGCGCTACGGTCAGCCCATTGGCTTCGATGTACTGGCGCAGGGCCTGCTGCTCGGCCGGGGTGTAGCAGCCGGGGTCCACGATGGCGCACTGCCGGGTGGCCTCGTCAGTCAGCAGGTAGGTATTTTCGGAGAAAGCGTTGAAGGTGAAGCTGGCGACTATCATGCGGGAATGGGGTGCAATGCAAGGCGGCAAGGTACGACGGGCAACGGAAAAGGGGCCGGCGGCAGAGGTGGCGCGGAGGGAGGAGAAAGAATGGCAACACCGACAGAAAGCACGTCATGCAGAGCGCAGCGAAGCATCTTTACCGCAGCAGTAATCAGATTTAGTATTGCGGTAATGATGCTTCGCTGCGC
>JALYUI010000695.1 GCA_030853845.1 Bacteroidota bacterium
GGGCTACACGCACCCATTTTCGGCGCATCTGCTGTTGCAGTTTTCGGCCTCGAAACCCCAGACCCAGCAGTTCTTTGCCGCCATCTACCCGCACATTCGGAACGCCGAGGACTGGGGCACTAAAAAGCCCGCGCAGCTGCTCAACATCGGTCTCACCTACCCGGGCCTGCAATGCCTGGATTGCCTGCCGGCCGAGGCACTGCAAAATTTCCCCAGCGAGTTTATAGCCGGGCCAGCCAGCTCCGGCTCGCAGTCCTCACTGAACGATGTGGGCACCAGCGACCCCGCCAACTGGTGGGGGCCGCAGGCCCCGGGGCTGGCGCAGGGCAATATTCACGCGGTGCTGCATGCCTACGGCCTGCTGCCCGCCGACCTGGAAGCCCTGCTGCAAAAAGTAACCCTGGCGGCCCAGGCCAGCGCCACCACCGTGCTGTGGCGGGTAGACCAATACCAGCTGCCCGACGACCGCATTCATTTCGACTACCGCGACGGCATTTCCAACCCCGACCTGAACCTGAGCGATGGCAGCCCCGGCACGCCCGCCGACCTGGGCAACTTCCTGATTGGCTACGCTGCTAATTCGTACAGCGAGCCCGGCCCCACCGGCTCCGACCCGGCCAGCGTATTTGCCAAAAACGGCTGCTACAATGCCTTCCGCATGTTGTACCAGGATGTGGCGCAATTCAACGAGCTGCTCGTGCGCGAAGCGCCGCACTTCGACGCCACTACCACCACCAATACCGACCCCAGTCTGGGCCAGGAGTGGGTGGCGGCCAAGCTGGTGGGCCGCTGGCGCAATGGCTCGCCCCTGATGCTGAGCCCGTATTTCCCGGAAAAGCGCACCGAAAACGGCGAGGACTTCGGCTACCTGAGCCCCACCAACCCGCTGGATGACACCACCAGCGCCCTGCGCTGCCCCTTTGCCGCCCACACCCGCGTCACCAACCCGCGCGACGAGCTGTTGGTGAACAGCGAAACGCCCCCGCCCCCGCGCATTTTGCGCCGGGGCCAGCCTTACGGTCCTTCGCTGCCCAGCAATGCCACCACCGACGACGGCGTGGACCGGGGCCTGATTGGCTTGTTTCTGTGCGGCAGCCTGGCCCGGCAGTTCGAGAAGATTTACGGCTGGATGAATGCCGTCGATTTTTCCCAGTCC
Organism: Bacteroidota bacterium; assembly: GCA_030853845.1. Lineage (GTDB taxonomy): Bacteria > Bacteroidota > Bacteroidia > Cytophagales > Hymenobacteraceae > Hymenobacter. The sequence goes on from JALYUI010000695.1 coordinate 1,157, forward strand.
TTCGACCCCGGGGCTTACCCCACCCCGCAGGATGCCCTGATGGGCAACCGCGATACCAGCGCCGACTTTACGGTGCCCCTGCCTGCCCCCGCTGCGCCCTTCCTAATGAAAAACCTTCCCCCGCTCATCGTCACCCGGGGCACCGCCTACTGCCTGCTGCCCAGCCTGAGCAGCCTGCGCCAGCTGGCCGGCCTACCCGCTACCGCGCCTAAGGCCGCGCCTAAGGCCACGAAAAAATAGTAACTGGCTCTGATTGTGCCAGCAGGGGCCGGCCAGGGGAGGCTGGTTGCTGCTCGCCCGGTTGGCCCGGGTGTCCGTCTCCCGGCCACCGCTACCCGCTGTTCTTAGCGCTGTGTTGGTCGTCTTGCGCAGGGCCTAATACGCAAAAAGCCCCCCGGCCGAGTGGCCGGGGGGCTTGCTGTTTTCATGGCTCAGAAAGAAGTTGCAACACTTGCTTGGGCCGCGTGCGCCCCGAGCATTTCAACAGGGTGCCGGTTGCTGGCCGTTTCACCTCCACAAAGCAGGTGAAACGGCCAGCTAAAAACCAGCAACCAGCAACCAGCAACTACTTGGCAACTTCGAGGCGCTGGGTGCGGGTTTCGCCCTGGCTCACGAGGTGGCACATGTAGAGGCCGGTGGGCCAGTTGCCCGAGTTCACGGGCAGCTCGTAGTCGCGGCCACCCTCGGCGGTGCCTTCGAACAGGGTGGTGACCAGGCGGCCCATCGGGTCGTACACGCGCACCTGCGCCGGGGCCGTGGCCACCGTGCGGAAGTGTACCGACGTGCTGCTCACGAAGGGATTGGGGGCGGCCCCCAGGTCGGCAATCTGGCCGCTGCTGGTTGGGGCAATACGGTCTTCGTGGCCGTGGTGGCCATTGTCGTCGTCGTCATCCTCGCCGTGCGTGCCGATAACCACGCCCGTGCAGGCACCCAGGTTGTCGTGGTGGCTGGCGTTGAGCAGGTGGGCGGGCACGGCATTCACCGAAATGCAGATGGCATGGCCGTTGTGGCACACCAGCACCTTGTAGTTCTTGCAGCCGTGGTCGTCGTCGCCTTCGTGCTCGCCGCAAGAGGTCAGAATGGCGGCGGCGCTGCGGTCCTCATCGTGCTTGCCGTCGCCGTGGTGGTCGTCGTCGTCGCCGTGGTCGTCGCCGTCGCCGTGGTGGTCATCATCGCCGCAGTCTTTGCCGCAGCGCACGTCAATTACTTTCAGTGTAATCGCGGCTTTGGCGGCGCAGCCGCCGGCAGTGTTGCTGGTCACGGTGTAGGTATAGGTGCCAGTAGCCGTGGGGGCAAACACCGGATTGGCGATGTTGGGGTTGCTCAGGCCGGCGGCGGGGCTCCAGCGGTAGGTAGTGCCGCCCGAAGCCGTTAGGGTGAGCGATTGCGCGCCGTAGCCGAGGTAGATTGTCGTATTGGGGCCGCCAGTGTACACATTGTTGGCCCTTGTCACGCTGATGGTGAGCGGCGTGACGGTGCCGATGACGTGCACGGTGGCCGGGGCGCTGGCGGTGTTGCCGCTCAGGTCGGTCACGGCCAGCATCACGCGGTTGTCGCCGAGGTTGGCGCAGGTGAAGCTGTTTGGGCTCAGGCTCATGCCGGCAATGCCGCAGGCGTCGGAGCTGCCATTGTTCACCTGGGCGGCCGTCACTTTGGCCACGCCGTTCACCAGGCTCACCGTAATGTTGCGGGTGTGCACCGTCGGTGGGGTCACGTCGCGCACCTGCACTGTAAAGCTACAGGTAGTGGCTTGGCCGGCATTGTCGGTAGCAGTATAGGTGATGGTGGTATTACCCACCGGGAACACCGAGCCACTAGCCGGGCCAGCCGAGCGCACCGTGGTCACGGGGCGGCAGCTGTGCGTGCCTACCGGAGCCGTGTACTTCACTACCGCGCCGCAGCTGGTGGCCGCGCTGGCCACGCTGATGTTGGCCCCGCAGCTAAGCTGGGGCATCTGCACGGCGGGCTGGGTTACGGTGGCCTGGGCCGTGGCGGTGCAGCCGTCGGCGCTGCGCACGCTCACGGTATAGGTGCCGGCGGCCAGGCCCGTGGGGTTCTGGGCCGTGCTGCTAAAGCCGGCCGGGCCGCGCCAGCCAAAGGTGAAGGGCGCGGCCGCGCCCGTGGCGCTCAGCTGAATGCTGCCGTCGGCCAGGCCGTTGCAGCTCACACTGGTTTTGGTGGTGGCCAGCTGTAGGTTGCAGGTGGGCGTGGGGGCGCCGGCCACCGTAATGTAAAACTGCTGGAGCACGCTGCCGTAGCTGTTGCCGTGGTGGTAAATGTCCTCTGCGGCCAGCACCACGCGGTGGGTGCCAATCTGGGCGGCCGTAGCCGTGCCACTGAGGGTGGCGGTGCCGTTGCCGTTATCTACCAGCGTCAGCCAGGCGGGCAGGGCCGGGGCCAGCACCGCCAGCACGTCGCCGAAGGGCAGGTCGGGGTCAGTCGTCACGATGTTATAGGTGAACGTCTGGCCCACCGCCAGCGCCAGGCCGCTGGGCTGCGTGGTAAACGACGGGGCCGAGTTGATAACGAAGTTGAGCGTGTGCGTCACCTGCTGGCCGAAGCCGTCGCGGGCCGTGAAAGTGGCCGCGTGCGGCCCCCAGTCGGCCAGCACCGGCGTCCAGCCGAATTGGGCACTGGTGGGGTTGGCCGCCGCCGAGGGCAGGGCCGTGGCGAAGCCCGCGCCGGCCGGCAGGCCGCTCAGGCTCACCACCTGCACTTGGCTGGCCGGGTCCGGCGACGAGGCCTGGATGGGGTAGCTCAGCACCGTGCCCGGCGTTACCTGGAAGGCGCTGCCGTTGGCCGGCGTGGGCGGCACGTCGAAGCGCGGGCGCAGGCTCACTTCCACCGTTACCGAGGTCGAGGTCTGCACGCCAGCTAAATCCTGGGCCACGAAGTTGATAACCGTAGTGCCCAGGTTAGCGGCCGTGGGCGTCCAGGCAAACGCGGTTTGTACGGGGTTGCCGTTCAGGGGCAGGGTAGGAGTGAGGCTGGTGCCCAGCGGCGCGCCGTAGGCCTGCAAAGTCACCACGTCGCCGGCGTCGCTGTCGGTGGCCCGCACGCCGAAGTTGAGCGTCTGGCCGGGCGCAAGCTGGTACACGAAGCCGTTGGGCGGCGTAATGCTATAGTCGAACACCGGGGCCGTTGAAGTCGCGGTTACGTTAATCAGGAAGTCGACCAGAATGCTGGTTTGCCCGTCGCTCACCTTGATAACGGCATTGTAGAGGCTGCCGGGCGTGCGGTTCAGCGTGTTAAACGTGACCATACCCGTGGTCGGATTCACATCCAGGCCCGGGGCATTCATAAAAGCATTGCCGTTGAAGTCGGCCGCAGTCGCCAACGAAAAGGTGAGCGGGTCGCCATCGGGGTCACTGGCCGGCAGCAAAAAAGTGGCCGCCACTTGTCCGGCCGCCAGGTTCACTACCGGGGCCACCGTCGCTACGGGCGAGTTGTTGCCCGAGCCAGCGGCTACCAGCGAGCTCAAATACCAGGCAGAGTTAGCATTGTTGAGCAGCGTATTCAAGCGGCAGCAGTTGGTGTAAAATGCCTGATAAGCTCCGGCTGTGGCATAGGTGTGCGTAATCAGGGCCTCCCCAAAAAAACTGTCACCGGCAATGTCTACCGAGGTAACAGTGAGGTTAACATTACTCGTGGACCCGTCACCAAAATTGAGCACATCGGTCAGAACCGTCGACCCGATTGTTACCGTTGAAAAAGGACCAAAGCTGCGCCGCCAGGCCTGGCTCACCTTGAACTGCACGGTGAGCTTACTCGGGTCGGTCGTCACGGTACGCCACGTCAGGCCACCGTAACGGAAATGGCTCGCCCGGGCCGGATTAGCCGCACCCAGGCCTACCAGCAGGCACAGGAGTAGTACGCGAAAAACCACGGGCCAGTGGCCCCACCGCTGCCTCCCGGCGGGAGCAGCGGCCACAGAGGTGATGTTGTTACCAACAAAGTCAAATTGTTTCATGATAAAAGAAAGTGTGTGAGTGAAAAAAATGTAATTATTCACATGAGAAAAGAAAATGAAATTCAATAGTTCCAAGTTACAATTAAATGGAATTATCATATCAATTTCTTTTTCAATTGCCAAAAATGGCTTAAATAGATGGGTATAGTTCAAATGTATAAATAATTTTCTGTTTCCAAATAAATAGGAATCATCTGGTGATTCTTTTTTTTGGAAAGGCGTAGTTAGCTCGCCTCCCAGCATGGGTCTGGCCCGGCGGGGGCGGCCCGCCCGCAGGCAGTTCCTCCGGAATGATGCTTCCTTTGCGCCCATTCCCGCCTCTCTCAACCCGCCGCATGCTGCAACCTGCCGTTCCCAACCTGCGCACCGTGAGCGTGACGCGCTACGTGACGCCCTTGCGCGAGGGCGGCTCGCTGCCGGCCCTGGTCGAGGCCGACGACGGCTTCCTCTACGTGCTCAAGTTCCGGGGTGCGGGCCAGGGTCTGAAGGCCCTGATTGCCGAGTTGCTGGTGGGCGAGCTGGCCCGTGCCCTGGGCCTGCGCATGCCCGAGCTGGTGTTTGCCGAGCTCGACGAGTGCTTCGGCCGCACCGAGCCCGACGAGGAGATTCAGGACCTGCTGCGGGCCAGCACCGGCCGCAACCTGGCCCTGCACTACCTCTCCGGGGCCATTACCTTCGATGCGCTGGTTACCACCATCGAGCCCGGCCTGGCCTCACGCATCGTGTGGCTCGATGCGCTGACCCTGAACGTGGACCGCACCGCCCGCAACACCAACCTGCTGATGTGGCACCGCGAGCTCTGGCTGATTGACCACGGCGCGGCCCTTTACGTGCACCACGCCGGCCCCGACTGGGCCGCGCCGCGCCCGCGCCCCTTTCCCCAGATAAAAGACCACGTGCTGCTGCCCCAGGCCAGCGAGCTGGCCGCCGCCGATGCCGAGGGCCACGCCTGCCTCACGCCTGCCGTCATCCGGGCCGTGGTGGCGCTGGTGCCCGATGAGTGGCTGACCACCGCCAACCCCGACGCGCCGGCCGAAGCCCAGCGCGCCGCCTACGCCGCCTTCCTCGAAGCCCGGCTGGCGGCCTCCGCCGAATTTGTTGCCGAAGCTAATGCCGCCCGCCATGCACGTATTTGAGTACGCCGTGCTGCGCGTGGTGCCGCGCGTCGAGCGCGAAGAGTTTCTGAATGTGGGCGTGGTGCTGTATTGCCGGGGGCTGGGGTTCTTGGAGGTGCGATGGGCACTGCCCGCCGCCCGCCTGCACGCCTTCGCGCCCGACCTCGACCAGGCCGAGGTGGCGGCCCGGCTCACGGCCTTCGAGCGCATTTGCCAGGGGCGGGCGGGCGGGGGCGTTATCGGGCAGCTGCCGGTGGCCGAGCGGTTCCGCTGGCTCACGGCCACGCGCAGCACGGTGCTGCAATGCTCGCCCCTGCACCCCGGCCGCACTGCCGACGCGGCCGCCACGCTGGAGCGGCTCTTTGCCGAACTGGTCAGCTGACGCTCACTACACAAAAAAAGCCCCCTGACCATTGGCCAGGGGGCTTTTTTTAAGAGAAATGGGTGGAGATGCAGGATGCCGCGAAAGATGTATTTTTTCTTCTTAAATTTCATGCAACGATATAACGTACTTGCGCTATCAGCTATCACCTTTATACATATCACCTTTATATAAGGTGGTATATGCAAATTCTTCCAGCGCTGGTCTTATTTTTTGGAAATTGGATGCGAGCATAGCCATGTGCTCATCCTCGGCGGAGCTAAATATTATACCGCTTCGCAATTGGTCAGTTATAGTGGGCTCAGTCCTTGCATCGAAAGGGGTAATCTGCAGGAAGGCGGCTTCTGCATGCGTTGCTCCTTCTGCTATCATTGAACCAATGTGATACCCTTCCTCAGCATTAAGGCGACCTTCTTCCATGTGCTTGACAATTTGAGCTATCATAGTTAGATTCAAAACCTTTCTGCGACACTGAAACGACGGATAAAGAGCTTCTCTTAAAGGCCTGTCAGAGGAGTCGGAGTCGCTAAACAACCTGAATACTGAGAAAACAGCAAAAGACGCAAAGCCTAATAGTATCCCCCGGTCAGCCAGTAGAGGGTGGAACTCTTTCGGCAACGCATCATTGGTATCGAATAGCGATAAAGCAAAATTTGCGGTATGGCAGCCACCAATGCTGTCAGCATCAAATTCAATCGTCTGAGAAAAAAGGTATTCGGCGCGTTGTTGCTCGCTAATGCGCCGTTCTTCAATTAGGCGGATATTCCTTTGGTTGGCAAGCAAGCCCAAGTGCCCATCCAATATGTGAGTCAGTTCGTGGAGCGATAAAAAAACTAGTGCAAACAGAGTCAGCAGGCGAGCTGCAACTTTTCTAATTTCATCCTGTGGTAGCGGGTAATCCAACGAATTGCCGTTTTGGGTGAAGTTCTCGACGTTGGAAAATATTATCTCGTCAAACCCGCCCTGCATTTGCTCTTTGCTGGCGTCTCCAACATCACTAAACACCTTCGGGTTGGCAAGCAATGTGTAAAACAAGCGTTCGAGAAGGTAGACACACCCCGTGTTAAGGCCTATATAATACACCTTGTTATTCCCCTCATCAGGAGCCTTAGCGGCGTAGGCGTTCAAGTCAGGGCTGTTCAGAAAACCGAATGCTACCGTTGGTTTAATCGCTCCCTCTTTATTAAGACTTGCTTTGAACACTACGTCAAGAACCTGAAGTATGTGCTTATGGTAAAAGGTGTACTCAGCTTTGTACCAAATGGGTGTAACACCAGGGAGGAACAGGCCACCCACCTGCTCAAAGAATTCGTTGAATTTTTCGTTGCGTGTCATTAGGTCAATCGATTATTGTGTTTTTGTTCACTTAGAAGACACGCGCTGACACAATGAAAAACTGCTGTGAACACCTGCATTTGGGTGCTTAAATTGGGTGCAGCCTAACAAAAAAGCCCCTCACGATACCGTAAGGGGCTATTAAGTGGAGATGCAGGGATTCGAACCCTGGTCCAGACAAGGAAATCAACGTGCTTTCTACGTGCGTATCTATGCTTGGATTTTCATGGCGGTACAGGCGCACATCAGGCCTTTGCACCGCCCCTAGCTGCAGTTGGGTTTCGCCCCCGAGTCACAGCTCCTCGAAGGCTATTTTCTACTTACGACGCTCCGAACTCCCAGGTGTAGAAACTTACCCAGGCGGAACGATGGCAATTACCTAATTCTG
>JALYUI010000694.1 GCA_030853845.1 Bacteroidota bacterium
CCGCAGCCCGCTCACGTCGAGCGTCAGGGCCTGCGAGTGGAACAGGGCCGCCGTCAGGGGCGCACCGGCCGCGGCTCCGCGCGCTTCGGCATCGGCCCGGAAAAATTGCGGGGCCGTGGTCTGGGCCTGCGCTCCGAGGCCAAAGCCCAGGGCCGCCAGCAGCAGCACGGAGGTACGTCGCAGCGCGGCCAGGGGCCTGGTTGCGGCCGCCACCGGCTGGGTGGCCGGCGGACTGGAGTAAGTTTTTTTCATGAAAAAAATGAGTTGGGATGGCAAGCCGTAAAAATAGCCATCATCTCTGACAAACGGAGCAACACTAGCCACAACCATCTATTATTGCGACAGTACAGCCCGCCATATGTGCCAGCCAGCAGCCAAGCGCCGGGCAAAGAAAAGCCCATTCAGCGGACTGAATGGGCTTTTCTGTTTTTGAAAAATTACTTAATTATTCCACTACCACGCGCTGCACGCTGGGCGCGCGGCCGGCAGCCTGCACCGTGAGCAGGTAGGTGCCGGCGGCCAGCCCGGCGGTGGGCAGCTCGGTGCCCGCTCCCCCGAAGGCGCGGGTAGCCACCAGCTGCCCGAGCACGTTGCGCAGCGTGGCCTGAGCTGCGCTGGTGGCCGTGGCCAGGCTCACGTGCAGGGTGCCGTGGCCGGCCACCGGGTTGGGCCACACGCTGAACTCGGTTTGCAGGGCCTGGGCCGTGGCCAAACCACTCGTTACCGTGAAGGTGACGCCGTTGCTGTTGCCGCCCGTGGTGCTCACCACTACCGGCCCCGTGGTGGCCCCGACCGGCACCGTGAAGCGGAGGCTGCTGCCGCTGCTGACCACCAAGCCGGATGCGCGCACGCCGTTCACCATCAGCGAAGTAGCGCCCGTCAGGTTGGTGCCGGTGAGGGTAACCACGGTGCCTACCGGGCCGCTGGCCGGTAGCAGCGCCGCAATGACCGGGGCCGGCTGGTTGACGCAGGTAGCAGTGAGTAGAAACTGGCCTGCGGCATTACCGAAGCCGCCCACAAACACCAGGTAGGGCTGCCCGGCCACCGAGGTAAACGTCACTTCCGAAGCCGTAGAGTTGGCGTTGCAGGTGCTGGCGTCGTCGTTGCCATCCACGCACACGTAGCTTCCGCAGCTGCCCGAATACACGAACAGCTTGGTATCGAAATCGGTAGCCGCGTCGCAGGTCGAGAGCGTGATGTCGCTGCCGGTGCCCGTAATGGCGTAGAAAACGCCGCCACCGTCGATGCTTTCGGTGCAGGTGCCCGTGGGGTCGCCGGTGGCAGTGGCCAACAGCGTGGTGCCGGCAATGGCCTGCCCGCACGAGAGCGTAATGGCATTCGCGCACAGGTCGTTGGCCGGCGGCACTTCGAAGTTGGTGGCTGAGGTGCCGGTGCCGGCCGGGCTGGTAATGGCAATGGGACCGGTAGTAGCGCCCACCGGCACGGTAGCCGTAATCTGGGTTGCCGAATTCACCGTGAACGTAGCCGCCACGCCATTAAACAGCACCTGCGTGGAGCCCGTGAAATAGCTGCCGGTGATGACAACCAGTCCGCCGGGCGCGCTACGGGCGGGCGTGAACGAGGCGACGACCGGAGCCGGCACCACCGTAAAGCTGGTGGCCGAAGTGGCGGTGCTCACGGCCGTCGTCACGCCCACCGGGCCGGTGGTGGCGCTGGCCGGCACCGTGGCCGTAATCTGCGTGGCCGAGTTCACCGTGAAAGAAATAGCGGCCACGCCATTAAACGTTACCTGCGAAGCACCAGTAAAGTTGGTGCCCGTCAGCGTCACCACCGAGCCCACGTAGCCCGAGGTGGGCGCAAAGCTGACGATGGTGGGCGGCGGGGCCACCGTGAAGGCCAGCCCGGAAGTACCGACTCCGCTCGGGGCCGTTACCCGGATGGGGCCGGTAGTGGCGCCGGCCGGCACCGTAGCCGTGAGCTGGGTAGCCGAGCTTACCGAAAATATCGTGGCCGCCGTGCCATTGAAGGCCACCTGGGTCGCGCCGGTGAAGTTCGAGCCGAGCACCGTGACCACGGTGCCGGCCAGCCCGCCCGTAGGCGTAAAGCTGGTAATGGTGGGGCCGGGAGCCGGGGTGCTGATGGTGAAGTTGGCGTTCGAGATGTCGAAGAAGTAGTTGTCGGCCGCTTCCACCATAATGCGGGCCTGGGTCTGATTGCTTGTTGGGCTGGGAGCCACCACGACGGCCGCGCCGTTGTTGGGCACGCCCGTAGCCAGCGTCGTCGGATAAGTCAGGCCGCCATCCAGGCTCAGGCGAATGTTGACCGTGGCACAGCTCACCGGGGCGCTGCTGGTGTTGGCCACGTTCCAGGTCACGGTCTGGGCCGCCCCGCCCACCCAGCTCACGGCCGTGTTGGGAGCGGTTACCACGAAGGGGCCGGCCACCGCGTTCACCGTCAGCCGCACCAAGGCGCTGTAATCGACGCCGCCAATCACGCCCACGGTGCCGCTGTGCTGGTCGCGGGCCGTGCAGCGGAAGGTAAGCGCTCGGCTCACGGTGGGCAGGCGCTCGCCGATAACGGTGGTGTTGTTCACCAGATTGCTCAGGCGGGGGAAGTAGCGCGTGCCGCTGGCCGAGGGTATGAATGAGCGGAACAGGGGCACGCTCTGGCTGGTGACCTGCGGCGAGTTGGGCGAACCGGCCGGGCCGAGGTCCAGCTCTTCCCACGAGTAAGTCAGCGGGTCGCCCTGCGCGTCGGTGGCCGTGGCCGTTAGTTTAAAGGGCGTGCCGATGGGCAGGGTTTTGCCGCCGGCCGGGGCCGTTACCACGGGCGCGGTGTTGCCGGTAGCGGCCGTGGTGCCGCAGGTGAGCGTGGCAATAAAGCTCTGCATTTCCTCGTAGTTGCCGGTGTGGAAATACGGGTCGGAGTTGGCCTGGAGGTCGTCGGCTGAGCCGCAGATGCCGGCGTAGGCCATAATGGTGCTGCCTGAGCCCGGCTCGAAGGCCGTACTGGCGTTGCGGTTGCCGCCGCCGCAGTTGCTGCCTTCCCCATTGAAGGGGTGGTTGCCGCCAAACTGGTGTCCCATTTCGTGGGCCACGTAGTCGATGTCGAAGGCATCGCCCACGGGATTGGGCGACCCCGTCACGCCCTGGGCTTTCTGGGTGGGGTCGCACACGCTGGCCAGGCTGGCAATGCCGCCCCCGCCGGTGCTGAAGACGTGGCCGATGTCGTAGCCGGCCGTGCCAATAAGCTGGTCGACGTTGCTCTGGTTCTGGCCCAGCATGGCGGCACCGTCGTTGTTATCGTAAGGCACCGGCGGCCGCTGCCCGGTGGCGTTCAGAAACAACAGCAGGTTGTTGTTGGCAATGAGTACCAGGCGCACGGCCAACTCCTTCTCATACACGCCCACCACCCGGTTGATGGTGGTGGCTTCGGCCGCCATCACGCCGGCCAGAGTGTTGCCTTTGGTCTGGGCGTATTCGGGGGTGTTGGCCAGGGCCAGGCGGTAGGTGCGCAACTGTGCCCCGCTAGCCAGGGCAGCGGCCGGCCGGCCAGCCGTATGCAGGCGCGCGGCCAGGACCTTGCGGGCTGCCGGCGTGGGCGCGAAGCCACAGGGCCGCAGCGGGCCGGCGGCGGCCCGGTTCATATCGCGCCGGAAAAAGCTCAGGTAGTGGTTGGGGTCGCCAGCCCGGGCCGGGTCGATGTAGAAGCTCCGGCCGCCGCTGGTGAGTACCTGGGCGTGGAAGCCCTGCGGGGTCAGGTCGAGGCGCACCGAGGCGGCGGCATCGTCGAGGCCCACTCCGGCGTAGGTTTTAATCTG
>JALYUI010000699.1 GCA_030853845.1 Bacteroidota bacterium
CAGAATGTGTGTTTGCGCGCCGGCCAGCCCGGCGCTACGACAGCAACCGGTGATAATAGCGCAACGACTCCGCGATTTCGACCAGCGTCACCGGTTGGTTGAACACGCCGTGCCCAATGCCTTGCAGCAGCGTGCAGTTAATTGTCGCGCCGTTGTTTTTCTTATCCTGTAGGGCCAGCTCGGCAATGGCCTCGGTTTCCAGGCTCACGAAGCTCAGCTTGTCGAAAACCGAAAATACGAAGGTTTCGATTTTGTCCAGCTCCTCGGCACTAAGCAGGCCATGCTGCACCGACAGCCAACTTTCGCACACGATGCCGGCCGCCACGGCCTCGCCGTGCAGGGCCTCGCGGCCGGGCTGCAGCAGCAGGTAGCTTTCGAGCGCGTGGCCCACGGTATGGCCGAAGTTGAGCAGCTTGCGCTGGCCGGTTTCGAAGGGGTCGGCCGCCACGATGCGCTGCTTGAGCGCCACCGATTCGCGGATAACCGGAGTCCAGTCATCCGTCAGCCAGCCCAAGCGGCGGTTGGTATCGAAGGCGGCGGCGTCGGCAATGAGCCAGTGCTTGATGACTTCGGCGTAGCCCGATTTTAGCTGGCGCGGGTCGAGGGTTTCGAGAAAGCGCGGGTCGACGAACACGCCCGCCGGGGCCTGAAACACGCCCAGCTGGTTTTTATAACCCTGAAAATCGACGCCGGTTTTGCCGCCCACGCTGGCATCGACCTGCGCGAGCAGCGTGGTGGGCACCTGCACAAACCGGATGCCCCGCTTGTAAAGCGCCGCCGCAAACCCGCCTAAATCGGTGACGACGCCGCCGCCCAGGTTCACCAGCACCGCGTGGCGGTCGGCGCGAGCCTCGGTGAGCATGCACCACACGGTATCACAGCTGGCCAGGGTTTTATACTCTTCGCCGGCGGGTATTTCGATGACTTTATAATCGGCCGGCAGGTGGGGCAGCAGCAGCGGCAGGCACTGGCGGGCCGTGTTGCCATCCACGAGCACAAACACGCGGCTCACGGCGGGGCTGGCCAGCAGCCGGGCCAGGGCCGGCAGCGCCTCGGGGCCGATAATGACGGAATTTTCCATGCGGGCAAAAGTCGGCACAAAAAAATTTCGAAACTGGCTGTTGCCCGCGCAACCATGCGGCCGGGGCACCGGTCAGGGGATATATGCGCCGGCTTGGCCTTTGCTTTTGAGTTTTCCGTCGCCTGGCTGTCCCTTTTTCTCTTGTCCTCTTCTTCCTTTTCTGCATCAGGTACCAATCCTTCCGCCCGCTGTTGGGCGCGTTCCTCGTTCACCTGTCCGCCCTTTCCGCCTGCCAAAACATGCCCGCTGTGGCACGACGCGTTAAGCCCGGTGTCGCCCTTTATTGATTTTCACTTCCACATTTCCAGCCCTTTGCCCATGTCCAGAAAGTTCCTGTTGCCCGTCGTGCTGTCCGGCCTGCTACTCCCCTTTGCCAGCTGCCAAAAGGAAAATGCCCCGAAGCCCGCCAATGCCGGCCTCACCGGCACTTGGCAGCTCACCGGCCACCAATGCTACTGCACGCCAGCGCCGCTGCCCAACGAGCAGGTGCGCTTCGACGCCGCGACTTTCGCTTTCCTGAGAAACGGGCAAAAGACGCTCAGCGGCACGTACACCGAAACCGTGGACACTACTTTCTGCAATAGGTCGGCCGTGCCGGCAATTCGTTTCCAGCCCGATTCAGGTGCGGCTCGCCCGGTTCAATTCACCCTGCGCGGCAATACGCTCACGCTCGACTACGGAAGCCCCTGCGATGCCCCGCTCGATACCTACCAGCGGGTAGCGCAGTAACGGCTTCCGCCTACAACCCCGGCCCGAGGTACTCCGCGCCGTCCACTTGCGGGCGGCCGTTGAGCACCTCGGTTTGCTTGCGGATGCTCTCGATGTGAATGAGCTTGTAGAGCTCGGCCACGAACTTTTCGTTCAGGTTGAGCTTCTCGGCCCACTCGGTACGGGTCTCGAAAATCTCCTTCCAGCGGGCGAATTGCAGGATTTTGACGTTGTTCTGCTTCTTGTACTGGGCCAGCTCCTCCACCAGGGCCATGCGCCGGGCCAGGGCTTCCACAATCTCCCGGTCGGCCTCGTCCATCTTCTGGCGCAGCTCCTCAGCCTTATTCAGGTAGTCGATATTGTCGCTGGAGCGGTAGCGGTACTTCAGCTCACTCAGGATTTCGCCCAGCCGCGCGGGCGTCACCTGCTGCTCGGCGTCGCTCAGGGCGTGGTCAGGGTCGGGGTGGGTTTCGATGATGAGGCCGTCGTAGTCGAGGTCGAGGGCCTTCTGGGAAATGGGCAGCAGCAAATCGCGCCGCCCGCCGATGTGGCTGGGGTCGCAGATGAGCGGAATGTGCGGAAACCGCGTTTTCAGCTCAATGGGCAGCACCCAGGTGGGCGCGTTGCGGTAGCGGCTGGGCGCAAACGTGCTGAAGCCCCGGTGAATGGCCGCGAGGTCGTGAATGCCGGCCCGCTCCAAGCGCTCCAGCGCGCCGGCCCACAGGGCCACGTCGGGGTTCACGGGGTTTTTCACCATCACGGGCACGCCGGTGCCGGCCAGCGCGTCGGCCAGCTCCTGCACGGCAAAGGGGTTCACGGTGGTGCGCGCCCCAATCCAGAGCACGTCGATGCCGTGGGCCAGGGCCTCCTCCACGTGGCGCGGCGTGGCCACTTCAATCGTGGTCGGGATGCCGGTTTCGGCCTTCACGCGCTGTAGCCAGGGCAGCGCCGCCCCCCCCATGCCCTCGAACGAGCCCGGCCGGGTGCGCGGCTTCCAGATACCGGCCCGGAACAAATCTATTTTGCCCAGCGCCAGCAGGCCCCGGGCGGTGGCCATCACCTGCTCCTCGGTTTCGGCCGAGCAGGGGCCGGCAATGAGAATGGGCTGCCCTTTCCGGGCCAGCAGTCGGGTGAAATACGTATCGGTATCGAAAGTCATGATGAAGGAAGAAAACGCGGCCCGTACCGTCCGTTCCGGGCGGGACCGCAAACCTAACGCCATCGGCGAATAGGTTGTTTGCCTTTTACCTTCGTGGCCACGTTCGCTCGCCTTTTTACACGTTTCTGGTTGCTGGTTTCTGGTTGCTTGTTCACTCACGGCTACCAGCCCAGCAAATTAACTGACCACGTCAGACCCGAGAAACGAGCAACCAGCAACTAGAAACCAGCAACCAGAAACTCCCATGTCGCCCGCCCCCGCCACCCAGGCCCCGCCCCTGTCTTTCGACGACACCCGCGTGGCCTTCGCCTCCAAGTCCGACACCCAGCTGCGCAAAGTCTACGCCCTGTTTGCGGCCATGAACAACGGCACGCTGGTAAAAACCGGCAGCGGCCTGATGAAAGCCGCCCTCAAATGGGGCCTGCCAGGCACAAAATTCCTCATCAAGCACAGCATTTTCGAGCAGTTCTGCGGCGGCGAAACAATTGCCGAGTGCCGCGTCGTCATGGCCGAGCTGGGCAAGTACCACATCGGCACCATCCTCGACTACTCGGTGGAAGGCGAAGGCAACGACGCCAGCTACGACCGCACCCGCGACGAGGTGCTGGCCACCATCGACGAAGCCCAGCGCTCACCCAATATTCCGTTCTCGGTATTTAAAGTAACCGGCGTGGCTGATGTGGCCATTCTGGAGAAAATTCAGGCCGGCCAGCTGCTCACCCCCGCCGAGGAAGCCGCCCACAACCGTGCCGTAGCCCGCGTGGAAGCGTTGTGTGCGCGGGCTCATCAGCACGGCGTGCGCCTGTTCATCGATGCCGAAGAAAGCTGGTTTCAGCACACCATCGACCTGCTGGCCTACGAAATGATGGCCAAGTACAACCAGCAGACTGCCATCGTCTGGAACACCTACCAGCTCTACCGCCACGACCGCCTCGATGCCCTGAAAGCCGCCCACAACCACGCCGCCGAAGCCGGCTACTACCTCGGAGCCAAGCTGGTGCGCGGGGCCTACATGGAAAAAGAGGCCCGCGTGGCCAAGCAGCGCAGCCAGCAGAACCCCATCAACCCCACCAAGCTGGCCACCGACGAACTGTACGACGAGTCGCTGCGCTACTGCATCCGGCACATCGACCGCATCAGCCTCTGCGCCGGCACCCACAACGAGGCCAGCTCACTAATGCTCACCCAGCTGATGCAGCCGGCCGGCCTGGCCCCGCACGACCCGCGCGTGTGGTTTGCCCAACTCTACGGCATGAGCGACAACCTTACCTACAACCTCGCCAACGCCGGCTACAACACCGCCAAATACCTGCCCTACGGCCCCGTAGCCGCCGTGATGCCCTACCTGCTACGCCGGGCCGACGAAAACACTGCCATTGCCGGCCAGAGCAGCCGCGAGTTTCTGCTGATTCAGAAGGAGCTGCGCCGCCGGCAGAAGCGCTAGTTTGCGGACAGCAATGTTAAAAAACTGACCTCAACAGGCTCGCAACGGTCATGCTGAACGCGGTGAAGCATCTCTACCGTAGTGGCACTCATTTCGGTTGAACTAGAGCAGATTTCAAGCTGGCCTTCGGGATGTAGCGACATGACCATTTGTGTCACCTCTCGGGGGAATCGTTCAATGAGCAGACCCGAAGGGTCGCGGCGCTACATCCTGTACCGGAACTTAGAAACCGCGCTAATAGAGGACCAAAAGATGCTTCGCCTCTACATTGATGTGCAGAATGCTCAGCATAATGCTCTTTCACACTGATTAAGCCTAAAACCAGCGCAGTAAGCTGAACCAGTAACTCATTTCCGGAACGATTGTGGTAAGGCCGCCATATCGCAGGCTCAACATAATGTGGGTTAATGATGGGGCCGGTAACGGCTTCCCACGAAATTTCGCTAATTTTCAGCCCCCTAAACGGTTTTTTGTTCAATTCACGCCCTCCTAATGATTGGTCGTATCCGCAAGTATTTGATTCGTTACGCCCGGGTGCAATCCGGTACCGTCAGTTACCTAACCTTGGTTCAGGAAGCTGAATTGGGCCTGAATCTGGAAATTACCCACGAAAAATCGCGCCTTAACGAAATGCTGGCCGAGATTTCCACCTCCGAGTACGAAGCCGGCCGCATGCCTTTGAGCTGCCTGGTGAAGGTGCAGGGCTCAAAAGGTCAGGGCGATAATTTCTACAAGCTCTGCGAAAAAATGGGCCTGGGTGAGTGGCGTACCCTCAAGCAGGACGAAAATTTCCTGAAAGACCTCATCCGCAAAACCCGCGATTTCTGGCGCGACGACGCCAACTACCAGCAATTCACTTAGGCGGCTTCACATTTCTCCGCCTGTATTTACGCCAACGGCCCTTTGGACTCAGCTTCCGACGGGCCGTTGGCTTTTTTATTTTTCCCGATTCCTGCTGTCCCGCTCTACCCCTTGCAAGCTCAGCTTTTACCGACTTTAAAATTCTATGAACCTGTGCTTATTGATGGCCGGAATCCTCGTCATAAATGCCCGGGATGCCGGCTTCTGAGCAGGCAATAAAAGGACTATCTGAAATATACAAAACTGCTAATCAATACCTAACCCATCGCCTCATACAATTCTGGTCTTTCGCAACCTCCGTCTCCCGCCCTCCGTTAAGCCACTCAACCAGCCACCCGGCTGACCACACCTTCTCAATTCTTCATTCAATTCCCCCAAGCCATGAACACCAACGATTCGAACAACCCGCAGAATTCCGGAACCGGCGCAGGCGCTAACTACGGCACCAGCACCACCGGCACGGGCGTGGGCAACAGCACCGGCCTCAGCAATGAAGGCACCAGCTACAACGCCGGCACCGGTGTAAACCCTAATGCTGCTTCGACTACTACGCCGGTTACCGGCACTTCTACCAGCAACACACCCACCAACGCCGTTGACGGCGACGACTACAGCGCTACCGCTAAAGGCGGCGCAATAGCTGGCTCGGTTGGGGCTGCCGTGGGCCGCGGCGTCGATGCCGTGCAGAACACCACCGACCGCGCCGCCCACGCCGTAACCGGTGAGCCCTATCGCGAAGGCAGTAGCATGAGCGGAATGTTCAGCGACCGCAGCAGCGCCGAGAAGGCCTACCAGTCGATGCATTCGCGCGGCTATGGCAAAGATGACGTAAACCTGCTCATGTCGGATGACACCCGCAAAACCCACTTCGGCGACGACACCGCGCATACCGACCTCGGCGATAAGGCCATGGAAGGTGCCGGCGTAGGCTCGGCCATCGGCGGTACCGCCGGCGCTATCATTGGCGCTATCGCGGCCATCGGTACTTCGGTAGCGCTGCCCGGCCTGGGCCTCATCATTGCCGGCCCGCTGGCCGCTGCCCTGGCCGGTGCCGGTGCCGGTGGCCTCACGGGTGGCCTGGTAGGTGCCTTGGTAGGCTCGGGCATTCCCGAAGAGCATGCTGCCGAGTATGAAACCGGGATTAAGAATGGCGGTATCGTGATGGGCGTGAAGCCCCGCAATGCCGAAGATGCCAAGTATTTCGAAGAGGAGTTCCGTCGCAACAACGGCGACAAAATCTACAAGTACTAGTTGCTTGTTCGGGCTCCGGCCTGATACTCACGCAAAAGCCTCTCCTACCCGGGAGAGGCTTTTTTCGTAGGTAGTACCAGTTGGTGTGCCTGCACTTGTGAGAGCGATGCAACCATTTACCGGGTTGGGCACTTATTTACCTTCCAGCGCGGTTTTGAAGCCAGCCGCGCCTTCCACCTTTGCATGGCGGCCGCCGTATATTTGATTTTAATCCTCGCTTTATATTCCTACTGATGACTTTTCCCCGTTTGAAGGTCGGGCTGTACGCTTTTCTGGTGGCAGCTGTGTTCGTCTTGGCTTCCTATCGCCTGATGCGCCGGGCCGATACGACCGTGCCTACCAAAGAACAGGTGCTGATTGGCACTATGCTCCAGGGCCTGTCGCAGGCGCACTACCAGCCCGAGAAGATTGACGACAACTTCTCGAAGCGCGTTTTCGACCTCTATCTCAAGCATCTCGACTACCGCAAACAGTTTCTACTGGCCACCGATGTGGAACAGCTGCGCCAGTACCAGACCAAAATCGACGACGAGGTAAAAAACGGTACCCGCGAGTTTCTCGACCTTAGCACCAAGCTACTGGCCGAGCGCACCAAGGAAATGCAGGGCTTGTACCGCGACATCCTCGCCCAGCCCTTCGACTTCACCACCGACGAGTCGTTTCAGACCGATTTTGAGAAAGCCGCTTTCCCGGCCGATAAAGCGGCCCAACGCGAGCTGTGGCGCAAGCTGCTGAAATACGAAACCCTGAGCCGGGTTTCGGAGATGATGGAAGCCCAGGAAAAGGCCAAGGAGGCTAAACCCAGCACCGCCACCGCAGCCCCCGCCGCCGCCAATGCTGCCGCCCCCACCGCCGCCGAGCCCGTGCGCACCCCCACCCAGATGGAAGTGGAAGCCCGCAAGCGCGTGCTGAAATACTACGATGACCAGTTTGCCGAGATGGCCGATGTGGATGCCAACGAGCGCCTCGCCACCTACGCCAACACCATTGCCAACACCTACGACCCGCATACCGAATACTTTGCGCCCCAGGCCAAAGAGGATTTCGACTACGAGATGACTGGCCGCTTCGAAGGCATTGGTGCCACGCTGCGCGAAAAAGACGGCCTGATTTACATCGAGGACATAATGCCCGGCTCGGCTTCGGCCCGGCAGGGCGAGCTCACCAAGGGCGACGCCATTCTGCGCGTGGCCCAGGCCGCGGCCGAGCCCGTGAGCATCGAAGGCTGGCACACGGCCAAAGCCGTGACGCTGATTCGGGGCAAAAAGGGCTCGGAGGTGCGCCTGACTGTGAAAAAACCCGACGGCAGCACCAAGATTATTCCCATCATCCGCGATGTGGTGGTAGTGGAAGATAAATACGCCCAGTCGTCCATTATCACTGATAAAAACCAGAAAATAGGCTACCTGCGCCTGCCCGGCTTCTATGCCGACTTCAACGACAACGGGGGCCGTAGCTCGTCCGACGATGTGAAGAAGGAGTTGGCCAAGCTGAACGCCGAGGGTGTGAAGGGCATTGTGATGGACCTGCGCTTTAATGGCGGTGGCTCGCTGAGCGATGCCGTGTCGATGGCGGGCTTGTTTATGCCCAGCGGCCCGATGGTGCAGGTGCGCGACGGCCAGGGCCGCACCCAGGTGCTCACCGACAACGACCCGCGCGTGCAGTACGGCGGCCCGCTCGTGATTCTGGTGAACAAGTACAGCGCCTCGGCGTCGGAGATTCTGGCTGCCGCGATTCAGGACTACCACCGGGGCGTGATTATGGGCTCGACCAGCACCTACGGGAAGGGCACGGTGCAGCGCATCTTCGACCTCGACGAGGCCTTGCCCTCGGAGCTGAACAGCGTGAAGCCGATTGGCTCACTCAAGCTCACCACCCAGAAATTCTACCGCGTGAATGGCGGCTCCACCCAGTTCAAGGGCGTAGTGTCCGACATCGTGGTACCTGACCTGTATTCGTACCTCGACGAGGGCGAAAAGGAGTCGGACTACCCGCTGAAGTGGGACGAGATTCAGGCAGCCCGCTACCATCCGTGGGATGCGGCACCCGCCCTCGACAAGCTGCGCGCCAGCAGCAAGGCCCGCATTGCCACCAACCCCAGCTTCAAAGTGATGGATGAGATGGTGAAGAGCATGCGCAAGCGCAAGGACGAAACCGTGGTGTCGCTGAAACTGAGTGCCTACCGTGCCGAGCAGCAGGAAGCCAAAGCCATTTCGGACCGCTACGAAGCTGCCCAGAAAACGACCACCTCCCTGGCCTTCTCGCCCCTGGCCGCCAACGTGCGCGCCGTGAACGGCGACACCGTGAAGGTGAACCGCGCTGCCCGCTTCACCCACAGTCTGAAAAAGGACATCACTATCGGCGAGGCCGTGGCCGTGATTCAGGACGAGCTGTAAAGCCTGCCCACCACTTGTTGAACGGCCGAACTATCGGTTATTCCGAACAAGTCGGACTGGACTAAAATCAAGTCCCCGCTCCACCCGAGCGGGGACTTTTTTGCTAACGCCAGCACCTGTCAACCCGGTTAGCAAATCGCCGTAGTAAAAAATATTTTGCCGCATGCAGCCAATTTCATCTAAACAATTGATTATCAATACAAATTTCATTAGTAATTTCTGACAATATTTTTAGCAATAAGGCAACTAAAAGTAAGCCTCCTGCTGTTTACTTAGCATGACGACTCAAGAGGAAACCCGCATTATCCCGTTCCACCCGTCGGTTGCCGCAATCGCCGAGGAACCCACCCAGCAGCTGGCTGATGAAAACTGGCGCAAATCTATTCCGGCGCAGGTTTTTCTCAACTATTTCTTTGCTATTAACTACCACATTCAGGAAAACGACGACGCGCTGGGCGGCCTGGCCAACCTGCCGTATTTCCGCAGCCACTCGGCCGAGTTGAACGAGGTGGAGGTAGCAGCCGTGACCAAGCTGCTGCACACCAGTTGGAGTACCGAGTACGCGCTGCGCGCCACGGCCGAGCTGGGCGACGACAACTTCCTGCGCAACGCCCTGCACTGGACGTTTCCGCAGGCCTACCACGCCATCTGGTCGGGCTTGCAGGCTTTCCTGTACACGACGGGCGTGCGCAGCAACAACGGCCAGCTGGTTCGGCGCGAAGTGGGCCGGCTGGTGGTAAAAAATGCTTACCCGCGTCCGGTGTCGTTCTACGCGGCCGGTGCCTACGGTGACTTCAGCATTCACCGCCTGCCGCTGGCGGGCTACAAAGCCGGGCTGCACATTGCCAGCAAGGAGATTGATGCCCAGGCCCAGGTGGGCCAGTTCCTGCGCACCACCCGCAAGATGAAGGCACAGTGGACCCGTGCGCAGGTGCAGGCCAACCCCAACACCGCCATCCGCAGCCAGAAAACCGGGCGCCCGCTCGATAAGTGGACGGCGGCGCACTGGCAGCAGATTACCTGGCGGCTGGGCTACACCACTATTTTCGACCTGCTGGGCCGCCTACGCATCTCGCAAACCAGCCGCGAAATTGAGCGCTATGTGGAGGCCGACATCGACTTCCGCTTGTTTCACACCTCGCTGCTCAACATCGTGAGCTACCTCAATGGCGTGCACGAAACTTACGTAGCTAAGGCCTTGGGCCTGGAGCGCTACCGCCAGTTGGTGGCTGAGCTGCCGGCGCATTTGCAGGGCAGCTTCGTGCAGGACCGGCTGCGCACCCGGGTCGAGCCGGTGCTGGCCCCTACCCCGCCCAGCGCTCCGGCCCTCAGCGCCGAGGCCCCGCAGTACCGTATGGCCGCCTAGACCACAGATTTAACGGATTTCAACGGACGGAACAGATTTTTTGTAGTTTCGCTCGGTGCTTGAATCCGTTAAGTTTATAAGAAAAGCCGCTCCAAAACCGGAGCGGCTTTTTCGTGCCGTACTTTTGCGGCCCGCCGCCAGTAATAAGCGTTCCGTACCTCTAATCCTATTCGCCAGCCTAATCTACCGCAGGAAACTGGCCCGGCAACCACAAAAAATCTGTTTCATCCGTTAAAATCGTTAAATCTGTGGTCCATTTAAGCGAACAAGAAATACTGCGCCGCCAGAAGCTCGAAGAGCTGGAAAAGCTGGGCATTGAAGCATACCCGTCGGACCTGGTGGAGGTGACTTTCTACGCCAAGGAAATTCAGGAAAACTACCACCCCGAGCTGAACAACTTCCAGGACGTGACGTTGGCCGGGCGGCTGATGTCGTCGCGCGTGATGGGCAAGGCTTCGTTTGCTGAGCTGATGGATACGTCGGGCCGCATTCAGCTCTACATCAACCGAGACGAAATTTGCCCCGGCGAGGACAAGACGCTATACAACGTGGTGTTCAAGAAGCTGTTCGATTTGGGCGACTTTATCAGCGTGAAAGGCCACGTGTTCAAAACCCAGGTGGGCGAAACCTCGGTGCACGTAACGGAGCTGAAACTGCTGGCCAAGGCCCTGCGGCCGCTGCCCGTGGTGAAAACGCACAAAGACGAAACCACCGGCGAAACCATCACCTACGACGCCTTTACTGACCCTGAGCAGCGCTACCGCCAGCGCTACGTGGACCTGGCCGTGAACCCCAGTGTGCGCGACACCTTCATCAAGCGCACGCAGCTGGTGCAGGCCATGCGCAACTACCTCAACGATAAGGGCTACCTGGAAGTGGAAACCCCAATTCTGCAGCCGCTGTACGGTGGTGCGGCGGCGCGGCCTTTCACCACGCACCACAACACGCTGGACATGACGCTGTACCTGCGCATTGCCAACGAGCTGTACCTTAAGCGCCTGATTGTGGGCGGCTTCGATGGGGTGTATGAGTTCAGCAAGGACTTCCGCAACGAGGGCATGTCGCGCTTCCACAACCCCGAATTCACCCAGATGGAGCTGTACGTGGCCTACAAGGACTACGCCTGGATGATGGAGCTGGTGGAGGAAATGGTGGAGCGCGTGGCCCTGGCCCTGCACGGCAAAACTGAGGTGATGGTGGGCCAGAACCTCATCAACTTTCAGCGGCCCTGGCAGCGCTACACTATGTTCGAGGCCATCGAGAAGTATACCGGAAAGGCCATCGGCGAGATGGATGAGGCGGCCCTGCGTGAAACCGCCCACGAGCTGCACGTGAAGCTGGACCCCAGCATGGGCAAGGCCAAAATCATCGATGAGATTTTCGGCGAGCACGTTGAGCCCAAGCTCATCCAGCCCACCTTCATCACCGATTACCCGGTGGAGATGTCACCGCTGGCCAAAAAGCACCGCGACCGTCCGGGCCTGGTTGAGCGGTTCGAAGCCATCTGCAACGGCAAGGAAATCTGCAACGCCTTCTCCGAGCTCAACGACCCCATCGACCAGCGCCAGCGCTTTGAAGACCAGCTGGAGCTGGGCAAGCGCGGCGACTCGGAAGCCATGGTGCTCGACGAGGACTTCCTGCGCGCTCTGGAATATGGCATGCCGCCCACGGCCGGCCTGGGCATCGGCATCGACCGCCTGAGCATGATAATGACCAACTCGCACTCCATTCAGGACGTGCTGTTTTTCCCGCAAATGAAGCCCGAATCACGGATTTAATCGGATTTTTGGGATTTCACGGATTGTTGGTTTGTCAGGCAGCTT
>JALYUI010000729.1 GCA_030853845.1 Bacteroidota bacterium
ACCATGCGGGCCAGCAGCGCATTCAGCCGGATGGCGTCGGGGGTGGTGTGGGTGCTGGGAATCACCTCCTCGTCAATCTGGTTTTGCACGGTGCTCAGCAGGCCAGCGTGGTAGCCCAACTCGCGCAGCAGCTTGTGCAGCAGGGTGGCGCAAGTGGTTTTGCCGTTGGTGCCCGTCACGCCAATCAGCTGCAGCTGCCGCGAAGGGTGCCCGTGGAATGCCGCCGCCACGTGGCCCAGCGCTTCGGCCGAGTCGGCTACCAGCACGTAGGCCGTGGCGGGGTTCAGCACCGCCGGCAGCTCTTCGCAGATTACCGCAGCCAGCCCCTTTTCCACGGCGCCTTCGATGAACTTGTGGCCATCGGTGGCCGTGCCGCGCAGGGCGCAGAAGGCCACGCCTGGCCCGGCTTCGCGCGAGTCGAGGGTAAGGCCGGTGATTGGCACGTCGGTGGGGCCGTGCTGGGCCAGCACGTTCACATCGGTAAGCAAGGAAAAGAGCGGCAGGGAAATCATGAGGGGTTGTTCTGGCGGTTCACCTCACCCCCTAGCCCTCTCTCCTGAGGAGAGGGGGGACTAGTTTCTAGTTTATCCAGCTTGTAATCTAGCTAGAACTAAAGTCTAGTTCCCCCTCTCCGCGGGAGAGGGGGCTAGGGGGTGAGGTGACGCGGCGGGCGGCCGTTATCCGTTCAGGGTTAAGTAAAAATCAGGTGCGGCGCACGACCGGCTTGGTGGTAGTGGGCTTTTTAACATTCTTATCCACTGCTGGCTTCTGGTTGGCATCTTTAGGTTTGCCGGCCGCTTTTGGCGCCTTGGGCTTGGCAGTTGAAGAAGCCGCAGCGGGCTTCGCCGTGGGCTTGGCGGCTTTGGCATTGGGCTGCACGCCGGCCGAGCGTTCGGCCACGGCGGGCTGCACGTGGGCTTTCTCGCCATCGGCAAACGACTTGCGGGGCTTGGCGCTGGCTTCCCCTTCTACCGGCACCAGCAGCTTGTTTTCGGCCAGGTCGGTGTGCTCGGGCTCGGGCAGGGCTGTGGGCGCGGCCAGGCGGGGGCCCGATTCGGCCAGGTTCAGGGTAATGAGCTCGCCACGCTTGATGGGCGCGCCCACGGCCAGCGACTGCTCGCGCACCCGGCCCGTGCCCACGGCCCGCACGTGCAGGCCCCGGTTTTCGAGCAGGTATAGGGCATCGCGCAAACTCAGGCCGCGGGCCTGGGGGACCATGTTGGGGCGCACCGGGTTCACCACCAGCGACACCGTGCGGGCGTGAAAGGCGGTGTCCGAAGCGGCCCGCACCCATTCCTCGCCGCCCGTGGCCTGGGTGTTGCCCACCAGGCCCAGCTTCTGGCACACCAGAGCCAGCTCGTCGTTCATACCGGCCCGAATCAGGGGCACATGGCTCTTGTTCAGGCGGGCCTTGGCCAGCAGCGGGCGCTGGCTGAGCAGGTCGCGGGCCATGCACTTGTCGGCTACCTCGCGGAACACCGGCGCGGCCACGTCGGCCCCGTAGATGCGGCCGTTGCGGGGCGAGTCGACCACCACAATGCAGCTGTACTTGGGCTTGTCGGCCGGGAAGTAGCCCACGAAGCTGGTCGAATACGTTTTGGTGTACTGCCCGTTCTTGAACTTCCAGGCCGTGCCGGTTTTGCCGGCAATGCTGTAGTCCTTGGGCCGGATGCTGCGGGCCGTGCCGGCCAGCACCACCCCTTCCATCATCGACTTCACCTTGGCCAGCGTGGCCTCGGAGCAAATTTTGGGGTTCAGCACCTTGGGCTCGAAGCGCTGCAGCACCTGGTCGGCCTGCTTGATTTCGCGCACAATCATGGGCTGCACTTTCACGCCGCCGTTGGCCACGGCGTTGTAGAGGGCCAGGGTTTGCAGCGGGGCCAGCTTCAGCTCATAGCCGATGCTCATGGTGGTGAGCGAGGTACGGCTCCAGGTGCGGTCTCGGGGGTCCTTCACGTAAGGCAGCGCCTCGCCGGTCATCTGGAAGCCCAAGGGCTTATCAAGACCGAATTTCTTCAGGTAGTCGGTGTACTCAGTCGGGTTGTGCGAGAAGTATTTGTCGACCAGCTTGGCCACGCCGATATTGCTTGATTTCTCGAAAACCTGCTGCAC
>JALYUI010000735.1 GCA_030853845.1 Bacteroidota bacterium
AAGCAGCACCGGCCGGCGGCCCACTTTGTCGGAAATTACGCCCAGCAGCGGCTGAAACAGCAGCGCCACGGCCATCACCCCGAACGAAATCAGGGTTGCCTGCTCCTTGCTGAAGCCAGCGGTATTCACCAGAAATTTCTGGGAGTAAGTGGTGAAGGTATAGAACGCCAGCGTGCCGCCCAGCGTGAGGCCCACTACCGTGAGAACCGCCCGCGGATGCTGGAGCAGCTGTTGCATCTGGCCCGGCCTGCGGGGTGCCCCTTCAGTATCAGCACGAACCAGAGCCGCCTGTTTATTTTCTTCGAAAGCCGCCGTTTCGCCCATGTGGGTGCGCAGGTAAAGCGCGCCCATCGCCGCCAGCGCTCCGATTACGAACGGAATACGCCAGCCCCAGCTGGCCAGCTGCCCGGCTGTGAGCAACTGCTGCAGGCCAAGCTGCACCATCAGGGCCACCAGCTGCCCGCCCATCAAAGTCAGGTACTGAAAGCTCGACCAGAAGCCCCGGTGCCGCGCCCCGGCCATCTCGCTCAGGTAGGTGGCCGAAGTGCCGTACTCGCCGCCCACGCTCAGGCCCTGCACCAGGCGGGCCACCAGCAGCAGCGCAGGGGCCAGCACTCCAATGGTAGCGTAGCCCGGCGCAGCCGCAATAAGCAGCGAGCCCCCGGCCATGAGCCGCACCGACAGCAGCAGCGCCGCCCGTCGCCCGTGCTGGTCGGCGTAGGCTCCGAGCACCCAGGCCCCCAATGGCCTCATCAGAAAGCCCACGGCAAAAATGGCGGCCGTGTTCAGCAGCTGCACGGTGGGGTTGCCCTGCGGAAAGAACACCGGCGCGAAATACAGGGCAAAGGCCGAGTAAGCATACCAGTCGTACCACTCCACCAGGTTGCCGATGGAGCCACTGATTATCGAACGAAGGCGGGAGACCGGCTTGGGTATTTGGTTAGGGGTCATGCGGCAAAGAAACGTTTTTGCCGCTAGCTTAATGATGTCTCCCCTGTCGGCGAATGATGGGGATGCTACACGATAACTTTGCATCTTACAGTGAGCTGCCGAAAAATCCAAAAGGATAAATAGCTTTTTTATATACAAATGTTAAAACAAGAAGTTGAAACCCTGCTCACTCCCGAAATAGCTTTCGATGAGCTCACGCGTTATGAAGCCATCCTTCAGGCTGCGGGTTTACAACCTGGCGAAGCTGATTTTTTGCATTTAAAAAGGCGTTCTATTGATGCCCGGGGACGACAGCCGTTAGTCCGCCTGCGGGCCGACATCTATTTTAAGGCACCACCGAAAGACTTGTTCGGACCTTGGTTTGTATATCCAAATGTTTATAATAGTAAGCGTCAAATTTTAATTATCGGGGCTGGTCCGGCGGGCCTTTTCGCCGCGTTGCGCTGCATTGAGCTGGGTCTGAAACCAATTGTACTGGAGCGCGGCCGCGACGTGCGCACCCGCCGCCGCGACCTGGCTGCTATCAACAAGGAGCAACTCGTGAATCCCGATTCGAATTACTGCTTCGGCGAGGGCGGCGCGGGCACCTACTCCGATGGCAAGCTTTACACCCGTGCTAACAAGCGCGGCGACGTGGGCCGCGTACTGCGCCGGCTGGTGCAGCATGGAGCAACCCCGGACATTCTGGTGGATGCCCACCCTCACATTGGCACCAACAAGCTACCGGCCGTGGTGCAGGCCCTGCGCGAAGCCATTATGGAAGCCGGCGGCGAAGTGCGCTTCGAAACCCGAGCCACCGACCTGCTGCTTGAGAACAACCGCCTGCGCGGCGTGCTTACCGCCTCCGGCGAAGCCATTGAGGCTGATGCCACCATTCTGGCCACCGGCCACTCGGCCCGCGACATATACGAGCTGCTTCACCGACGCGGGGTGCTCATCGAAGCCAAGCCCTTTGCCCTTGGCGTGCGCGTCGAGCATCCGCAGGCGCTGATTGACCAAGCCCAGTACCGGCGCACCGAACGGGGCCTACTGCCGGCCGCCTCATATTCTCTGGTGCACCAAACCGAGGTGCACGGGCAGCAGCGGGGCGTGTTTTCCTTCTGCATGTGCCCCGGCGGCTTCATTGTGCCGGCGGCCACGGCGGCCGGCGAAGTGGTAGTGAATGGCATGAGTCCCAGCCGGCGCGATTCGCGGTTTGCCAACTCCGGAATTGTGGCCGCCGTCGAGCTTGCTGACTTGGACGTGGCGCGATACGGCCCGCTCGCGGGCCTGCACTTTCAGCAGCAGATTGAGCAGCTGGCCTGTCAGGCGGCCGGCAGTAGGCCCCGTTCGGTGCGCCGGTACTGGGCTTGGTCAATCAGCGCCTGCGGATGCTCGACGCGCACGCCAAGGGCAAAGGGCTTGGCTTCGATGAGCACCC
>JALYUI010000767.1 GCA_030853845.1 Bacteroidota bacterium
GTGCAGCACCATGTTCATACGAGCCAGCGAGTAGGTGCCGCCGTTCAGCTCCTGGCCATAAAGCGAGAAGTTGTCGGAGCCGTAACGGAGCTTCACCTCCTGCCCTACCCGCATCAGCAGCGAAGCCGAGCCACAGGTAGGGTCGCAGATGCGGTCGCCGGGCTTGGGGGCCACCAGGCGGGCAAGCAGCCGCGATACGGGCGCGGGTGTGTAGAATTCGCCGGCCTTCTTGCCGGCATCGGAGGCAAAGAAGGCAATGAGAAATTCGTACACGTCGCCGATGATGTCGGACGAGCTAAGGTGCGAAGGTTTCAGGTCGATGCCTTGGAAGTCTTCAATCAGATTTTTGAGGCGGCGCTTGCGCTCTTTCTCCTTGCCCAGCACCACTTCCGAGTTGAAGTCGATGCTGCGGAACACCCCATCGAGGGCGATGCCGTTGGCATCTTCCAGCGCCTGCAAGGCTACGTTGATGGTCTGACCGATTTTATCGTCGTTGCGCTGCTCAAACAGGTACTCGTAGGTCGCCTCGGGCGGCACCTGAAACCGCTCGGTGCGCAGGGCCCGGCGGAGGCGGGTGGCGGGGTCAGGGTCGTTGGCATAGAGCGCCGTGAAGTGCTCGGTGCGCTCCTTCCAGAGGTCCGACAGGTACTTAACAAATAGGAAAGTTAATATATAATCCTTATATAAACTAGGGTCAATCACGCCGCGGAAAGAGTCGCAGGCGCGCCACACGGCGTTGAGAATTTTGCTTTTGTCGGCTCCTTCGGCGGGCTTCTCATTCTGGCCGGGTTCGGGGGCCAACTCCTCGGCGGCCACGGCAGCAGCTTCGGGGTTTTCCTGGGCGAAGAGGTCGGGCGGGGCGGTGGCGGCTATTTTCTTGGGGCGGGCCATGGTACGTTTGGAAAATTAGGGTAGAGGCGCAGCGGTCGAAGCTGGCCTCTACACGATGCAGAACTGCGTTAGGCGCGGTTGATGGTGATATTGATGAACAACGGCGCGGCCCCGGCGCAAGGCGCAGGGGCCGGCAGTGGTGCCGGGGTAGACAGGGTGGCATTAGCCACGGATGGAACGGCAAAAAACGCGTCGTCCATGGTGCCGTCCAGTCGGAAGAAGCGGCGTGGGTCGATGCCCAGCTTCACCCAGGCGTTGGATTCGTTGGGGTAAAGGGCGGGGGTGTGGAATCGGGAATTGGGCATAAAAAGTGGGTTAGTGGTTGATTGTCTGTTTTATGGCGTTGTGAACGACCTGTTCACGGGTTTGGAGGTAGCGGGCGACGAGGGTTTTTTCCTGGTGCCAGAGGCTAAGAAGCGTCACGGCTTGGCGCTGCATCTGGAGGGAAGGCCAGTGCAGAGGTGCCGCGCTACCGTCGGTGAGCAGTGGCAGGGAAAGCAGGTCGCGGCGGTTGAGGGCCGGCTGAGCGAGTGCACCCCGGTTGAGGGAGGGGGCCGTAATGGCCGAGCTTACGCGCCGGCGCAGCTCTTCGCGGGTGGCGGGCAGGTTAAGCACCAGGGCCAGAAACTCGGGCAGGCAGTGGGTGTGGTCGCGGAGCGTGATGACGTAGAAGCTGGAAGCAGCCACGGCCGGCAGCCAGCTTTCGGCAACCGCAGCGGCCATCAGGCGGGCACCTTTGGCCGGAAGCAGGACATCGCCGGCTTTTAGCAGCCGGCGCTGGGCAGCCGGGGGGGCGGTAGTCAGGCAAGTGGGCGGATGGTCAGATGCGCGGAGGCCATCGTCGGTGATGTTGGACAGTTGGAAGTAATTCAATGGCTGGTCCAAGGGCTGGTATCCTTCGGCATTGGCTTCGGCGGGGGAAATATGAATGCCAGCGGCTACGTCGGCGATATCAGAAATAAGCATGACCAAGGGCACGGTTTGATTTAATGCAAATGTACATCGAGTTTTAGTTTGTAGTTATAATGCGCATTAAATTTATATGAGTTGCTCAACGATTCTTCCTGCTCAAAGGTTGAGCTAGCACTGAAAAATGAGCTGAAAGCCGCGTGGGTCAAGATGCAAATAATTGTTAATCAATAATTTGCTTTCTAAATAAATTGCGATTTTTGTCCAAGTGGTATCGTTTATAACGGAATTGTTGCGTTCGTACGAGCCAGGAGATTTGCCTGAAAACGGCTTACTTAGCGGTCCATTTTTATTCCTTCCCATGGCTTCTACCTTGCTACTTCCGGCCTCCTACTCAAATCGAACGATTCTGGAACGCCTGAATGCGAGCATCGCACGGGCGCGGGCAATGCGGGCAAGCGTCGCGTTCTGGACGCTGCCGCCGGGTTACCTGCATGAAAATTTTGGACGGCTGATGCGGCAAGCAGATTCTTTCTGCTGTGTGGACGTGCATTGGCCCACCAGCCCGGAGGTGCTGGCCCGTTATTACGCGGAGGGGGCACGGGGCTTCTACTTGTACTGCAAGGAGATTTACCAGACGGGTAAGCTACAGGCCCGCCACAACCTGCTGCACACCAAAATGCTGGTGCTGGATATGCCCGGTGGGGAGGCCGAAATTTGGATTGGAAGCCACAACTTTACCCAGTACGCCCTGAATGGCGTCAACTTGGAAGCCTCGGTGGTGCTGACCTGCCGGAAAAACTCGGGCCTGTACCGCCAGGCGCGGGGCTACGTTGAGGCTATCAGAGAGAAAGGCGAATGCCTGCCCTTTGACCCAACGCGGCTGGCGGAGTACAAGGCCCTGCAACGGGGTGGCCTGGGCGTGGCGGGAGCCGGCGAAGAAGTGGAAGTGTTGCCGCTGGTGGGCAATGATATTTTGAGCCTGAGAGGCAAGACACTGCTGCTACTCGGCGATGATGCCCGGGAGTTGGCCCGGTTTGGCCGGGCGGAGGCAGAACGGTCAAAACTATTAATTCGAGCAGGGGATTTGCAAACGCATCGAGAATACCTGTTTGAAGCCACCATCCAAAGCTCAGGCCGGATTGACCGGCTGGATGAGGTATCGTACGGTATAGATTTTACGCCACGGCCGTATGCGCTGCGTCGTCGGCGTTTCATCCCCTACACAGCCTACCGGAACAAAGGCTTTGGAGGAGAAGCACTAACGGGGTTTGCCTATTGGGCAAATCTGCAACTACGGGAAGTAGTGGGTACGGGCACCCAGCTGGAAGCGGTGAACGCGCCGCCGCCGGCGTGGTGGGTGAAAGACCAGAAAGCTACGCAAACACTACGCTTGCAGATGGCCTCGGCCAAACTGCGGGCAGGAATCGACCAGACCCAAGACAGCCAGGACTTATTCGGAAATCTGTCGTTGGATAGAATTGAAGCGGAGTTGCTTGCAGACCAAGCCGTACAGGAAGTGGACCTAGGGCCACCCGAAGTGCGGGTGCCGCGCTTCCGAAAAGCGTCTGAAGGCCAAACTGAGCGCGCAACGCGTGCGGTGGAGGGGGCATTTACTCCCGCGATACTAGCAGCGGCACAGCCGATTTATGAGGCCGAGTTTCAGCAGCAGTTTTTTGAGGAAAAAGGAATGATTATACCGGATTCCAGGACGGAGCGCGAGCTAACGGGTGGTCTACGGGCGATTCAGCAGGAAAGCTTGCTACACAAGCGGCGGTGGCGACGGGAGTAATGTGAAGCGGGCGGAGCCTTGCGACTTTGGCGGCGATTGGTGTACTATTGCGCCTTACACACTATCGTATTAGCCGCAAGCATAGCTCACCTACACTGTCCGGGAGCTGTATACGGCGGCCAACAAGGCCAAAGCCAGCCAGCAGGGCTGGCCGACTACAAAGCGCAGGATTTCCTGCTTGCAGCCCACCAAAGGGGCTGCAAATGGAAAGTCGAAGGCGGACTGACAGAGAATTTTCTAAACACCCTGAATGAGGCCCAGCAGGCCGGGCAGCCCGACTATTATCGGTACTGATTTGAGTAATTTCCACCGGAGGCAACTTAGGGCAAATGGTGGTCGGACACCGCCTCACATCCGGGTTCGGGCGAAAGCGTCTACCATCTCCTCCTGTTCGCCCCGGCTAATGCCATACATTCCGGCTCGTTCACGCCAGTTTCTCGCGGCGGATTTTACCTGGTCTTCGATTTCGGCTGCTTTATCGGGCTTCAGTCGGAAAAACGGGGCGACCTCCCGGGCCAGTTCCAGACTGAGCGCGTTGTCCGTCTCCGAGATATTGAGCGTCAGGCCGTAGCTGACCGGCACGGGATTCAGGTCAAACGCGGGCGACAACCGCCAGCCTTCTGGGGTAAGCAGAAAGCCGTGGTTGCGCAAATGGTCGTCGGTGTTGGACACGCAGATGTTGAATACAATGCGACGCCACAGTTCCTGCAGGTCCTCAGCCACACTAGCGCCGCTACGCTGTAAAAACTCGGCCAGGTGCAAGTAGCTCGCCCCGTCCTTGTGGCTGGTGCCGTCGTGGTAGCCCAACAGCGTCAACGCAGAAGCGTAGTGCCGCCGCTCCCCAGTTGTAATGCGGTCAAAGCGCTGGGACAGGAAGGTGTGGTGGCGGTTGCCGAAGCGCTGGGCCTGCCCGGCGGCCACGTTCAGGCCCGCCTGCTGGGCCAGGTCGCGAACCACGGCCTCCCACGCACCAATATTTCGCTCATCGAAGCGGCTGGGAAACTTGGCTATCCACAACTGGCCGGTCTGGTCCACGATGCTGGCTTTGGGCCGGGCCCCGCCCAACGAGGCGCCAGGCGCCACGAGTTGCGCCAGCCACTGGGGGTACGCGGGGTCGCTCGCAGCGTCGGGGCGTTCCAGTTGCCAGCTGACGTGCTCCAATTCCCGCAGGCTCGCCCACGGTGGAGCCGCCTCCGCTTGGTTGTCATCCAGAAAGGGGCCTTCCGGGTCCCGTTTAAAGCGCAGCCCGCCTAGGCGGTGGCCGTCGTACACGCCCAGCAAGTAGTCCGATTCCAGCAGGGGGCGCGGGCGACGGCTCTCGCTGCGGGCCGACTGGGCTTCCCGGCGGTCCATCAGCACGCGGCCCCAGCGGTCGGGTGCCGAATCCAGAAACAAGCCGAAGTTGCCCTGCTCGTCCGCCGCCAGATACTGCGGGCCGGCGTAGAGCTGCAGCGAGGGGTCCAGCTCTTGGGCGTGCGGGGACTGTAGCCAGCGGTCGGCGTACGCAAACGAAAACACCTCCTTGCCCCGCACCGGCGTGGCCGACAAGGTTCCCATCAGCGCCGGCTCGCCCAGCCCCAGCCAGTGGGCGTACACGTACACTACTCGACGGTCAACGGTCTTGGCCATGGCGCTACGAGCGACGGGGTTGTTTGGGCGCCCGCTCGCGCACCAGCAAGTCCGCGTCCTGGAGCTTGTGCCCCAGCACGTCGTCGCCCGCCAGGCGCGGCAGGTTCTGCTCCAGGCCCAGCACCGCGAGCACCTGCACGTACGCCCCCATGCTGACGGTGGGCGCGCCGGATTCAATGGCGCGAAGCGTCGGCCGGGTAATGGCGGCCCGCTCGGCCACGCGGGTGGTGCTGAGCTTGCGGCGCAGGCGGGCCAGTCGGATGTGGTCCCCCACTTCGGTGAGGTACTGCTGTATCCGGGGCAACAAGGGAGCGGGCAAACGGGACATAATCGGCTGTAATGGAAACTGTGGTTGCCAAATATACACCTTATTGGCAATCACAGTTTCCATTATAATTTTCACTGCTCTATTTTTCGACCTCAGGGCTGCACTCAGTGACGCGGAACCGTCCCTAGTGGGGCCTTGTAGTGCCTTTTCATCTCTTTCAATTTGGGCGGAGAGCATTAAAAAGTGTGGGGCGGTCCTATTATCCGGTCAGTTAGGGATGAAGCAATAAGTTCTTCTCTTCGCCATTTAATTGCCCCACACTTTCTGATGCGCTATGTTACCTCGCCCCATGCACCACTTCACGAAGCCTGCCTTTGACTTCCCCCAGCAGCTGCAGAAGCTACAGGCTCGGAGCCTGGATGTGGCAGACGAGCCGCAGGCCCTGCGCTACTTGGCCACCGTCAGCTACTACTGGCTCAGTGGCTACTGGAGCAGCTTCCTGACGGCCGGCACCCGCTACTTTGAGCCCGGCTTATCTTTGAGTCATCCCTCCCTATTGGAGAAATGACACCGGCCGGGTAATGTAGCCAACCGCTGATTCTCCAATACCAGTTGGTTGTAAGACCTCTTGATTAAGGGGGTGCCATTCGGACAGCCCTTTTCTGACACGCTAGCAGCATGAGCATTAAACCCGAATTACTAACCGCCGTGCGCAGCCTCATTGCGCGGGCGCGCGAACGGGCCGTGAGCGCCGTCGATGCTGAGCGTGTTCTCCTGTATTGGTACATTGGGCAAGCCATTGTGGAAGAGGAACAATCCGGGGCCGACCGGGCGGCCTACGGCAGTAGCCTCATCAAGGGCTTAGCCGCAGAGTTGCAGCCGCAATTTGGCAGCGGGTTTTCAGGGCGGCAGTTGCATTGGTACGTACAATTTTACCGAACCTTCCCAATTGTGTCCGCACTGCGGACACAATTCAGCTGGACGCATTATAAGACGCTCATCAGCCTTGATAATCTCGATAAGCGCGAGTTTTACGTGGTCGAAGCGGCCAAAAACAACTGGTCGGCCCGGCAGCTGGAGCGGCAGGTCAACAGCCAGCTCTTCGAGCGCCTGCTGCTGAGCAACGACGTGACGGCCGTGCTGGCCGTGGCCCGCCAGGAAAAGCCGCCCACGGAGGCCCGCGACATCATCAAGGACCCCATGGTGCTGGAATTCCTGGGCCTGAAGCGCGAGGCGGCTTACTACGAACGCGACTTGGAAACCGCCTTGATAACGCACTTACAGGAATTTCTGTTGGAGCTGGGCAACGGCTTCAGCTTCGTGGCCCGGCAGCAGCGGCTGCACCTTGACGGCGACGATTTCTTCGTGGACCTGGTGTTCTACAACCGGCTGTTGCAGTGCTTCGTGCTGGTCGAAATCAAGACCGACAAGCTCACCCACCAGGACCTAGGCCAGTTGCAGATGTACGTAAACTACTACGACCGCCTGGAGAAGTTGCCCCACGAAAACCCCACCATCGGCATCCTGCTCTGCGCTGATAAAAACGACGCGGTAGTGAAAATCAGCCTGCCGGCCGATAACCAGACCATCGTGGCCAGCAAATACCAACTGTACCTGCCCACGGAGCAGCAGCTGCTGGCGCAGGTACAGCAAGAAATTGACAAGCTCGACCAGCTTTAAGCTACACGAGGCCATCCTGCTGAACACAGAATGTCATACGGAGTACGTCAACATATTTCTCGTCGAATCAATAGACAGAGCCAATTGGGGGCGCGCAATCACAGCCGTCTTCTGAGACACGAACCTGCGCTGGCTTTTCTTAGGGAGTGTTTCGGTGCCTTACCCTACTACCTACAACAACCCCAATCGTCGAGCCTCGTCCTTGATAAGAAGCCGCACTAAAGCAGAGAAGCCTAGCCCACGTTCTTTCGCTACCTTTTCGGCAAGCTCCTTTTCTTCAATCGTAACCTCTAAACCTACTTGCTTCTTACCTGTGCGTTCGGTCTTCTCCTTTTTCATGAGGTAAAGGTAAAATCTTAAACGAGGCGGTATCAATAAATCTTAGATGCTTTGGTGTAAAAAAGTTTGATGTATCATAAAAGTATTGGTACTTTTGTGGTGCTCAGATAGAGCAACCCACTTCGTAGTACGCAAAAGAGGCCAGCCGTTGAAAACGTCTGGCCTCCGGTATAGCACCTGTTAGCGCAGGCACTACGGTTGGGTTCTTGCAAACCTTACCCCAAAATTACATGACAATGCATGTAACCGGGCCACCTGTGCTTGGCGAACTTCGCCACGCCCTGTCTGCCGTGTTCTTCGGCAATCCGCTCTTCTCGCCCCAAGAGCAGCTACTGGCCAACCACCACATCCACGAATGTGAAAATGCCGAGCAACTCGCTCGCTGGCTGAGCAACGCCCCGGTGGCTCTGGCCAAGCGCCAGCGCGCCAATTCCTCGCTCACCGTTTCATCGATTGGCCATGTGGTATAGCAAGCAACTCCGGCTAGTCCGCCGGGCCCGCAGAGCCGCCAGAGCCCAGCAGCACCTGCTCTTCGCTTTGGAACTGGAGGGCATTGTGGCTCTCACTCTACATTCCGCCACCGGGGTCCTGACCGTTCCCGTCGAGCGGGCGGCAGGCGCGCAAGTGGTCGACACGCTCCTCGAAACCCTGCGCGACCGCCGCCGTGCGCTGAAGACGGAAGCCCAGCAGCTGCGGGAAGACTGGCAGGAGAGCGAAGCGCTAAAGACCCCAACAGCCGTGGGGCGCACGGACCAGCCCCCAGCCGACAACAACCCAGCCCCCTAGTGTCCCCACAACTCCTGGTGCGGCACCAGCGGCCGACACCAGGAGTTGCGTACGCGCACCTTTTCCGATTGCTATCCCCTTTTCGCTTTCCCCGCGCCAATGCTCTGGTCATGCCTTATTGTGAAGGCCCAAAATCGGGCAGCTGCGCGGCCAAATCGGGCCATTCGCAACCCGACGCAGCGGCTCGGTCCGACGAACCAGCCGCTGCGCAGCGGCATCAGAACGGCTCGTCGTACCCCGCACGGCCGGCGTAATCGGATGCTGTTGAACCCAACTGAACCGGCGCGGTCCTTGGCCTTACTCCGCCGTGGGACGCGACGCGACCGGAAACTGCATCAATTCGCTGAGCGAAATCTCCAGCCCCTGCGCCAGCGAGGCCAGCACGTCGAGCGTCGCCGAGTAGCGGGCCGTCTCCAGCCGGTAGATGGTCGGTTTGGACACGTCGGACACATCCGCCAGCGCCTGCTGGCTCCAGCCCCGCGCCTCGCGCAACCGCCGCAGGTGCTGGCCAAAGGCCTGCAAAACTTCTTCGTTTTTCACCGCGGCAAGCTGGAACCAAAAAGCCTCCCTCTTGTAATCACGAATGATTACAACAAGCCTTTTTCCTGTATCTTGCGGCCGTTCCCAATCCCAATCCTCCTCCCCCTCGCCATGGACCTGCCTACCTCTCCGCTCCCCGAATCAACCGCCCAGCGGGTGCCCTATGCTTACGCGTCGCCCTTGCAGCTATCCCGGGCCCTCCTCTCTGCACAGGAAGCTGCGGAAGACCGCTACCCCGGCCTGGGCTGGGAAAGCTGGGCCCATGCGCTCCTCACGGTGCAACCCGATTTGTGGGTTACGCCGCTCACCGCGCACCTCGACGACCAGGGTCTCAAACGGATGCGGCGCTGCCTGCATGCGTACCTGGAAACGGACGTCCTGGAGCACCTCGTCCTCGGACCGCGCGCGCCCTATTTTGCCCAGTGGGTGGTCGACCGCCAGGACGACGCCATCGACGCCCTGGGCGAAATCGAAGCCGACCCGCTGGCCTGCCCCCCCGCCGTTTAC